>JBILLP010000561.1:0-2704 GCA_044376025.1 Bradymonadia bacterium | reverse complement strand
CGAGGCCCACCCGTACGCCGCCGCCTACTGCGCGTCGAAGGGCGGCGTCGTGATGCTGACCAAGGCGCTCGCGATGGAGTACGCCAGCCGCCAGGTGCGCGTGAACGCCATCTGCCCGGGTGGCATCAAGACGCCCTTCATCAAGAACTTCAAGCCGATCCCCGACAGCGACGTGCAGCTCATGATGCGCATGATGAGCATCATCGGCCGCTACGGCGCCCCCGACGAGGTCGCCTCCGCGATCGCCTTCATCGGCTCCGACGAGGCCTCGTTCATCACCGGCGAGGTGATGCGCGTCGACGGCGGCGCCACGCTCTGACCCCGCGCCGGCCGACCCGCGCCGTTCTCCCCTTGACAGTGCGGGGCGGCGTCGGCACAACGGGGTGCGGCTAGAACGTGTTCTAGCATGGTTGTGCCCGCCTGTTGCACGAGAGGTCGAGATGTCGTTCAAGGTTGCCAGCGTCGAAGAGTACTTCAACACCCTCGACAAGCGCTTTCAGGTCAAGGGCGCCAAGGGTGTCACGGCCGTCTTCCAGTTTGAGCTCGGCGCCGAGGGCACCTGGCACGTCGACGTCAAGAACGAGGGCATGACGGTGGTCAAGGGCGCGCACACCGCCCCGACGACCACGATCAAGATGAGCGGCCCCGACTTCATCAAGATGTCGAACGGCGAGCTCAACGGCCAGCTTGCCTACATGAGCGGCAAGATGAAGATCGCCGGCAGCATCCCGATGGCGATGAAGATGAAGGAGATCTTCCCGCAGGTCGGCTGATTCGACTGCTTGGCTCGAGGAGGCCCCATGCGAACCTTCGAACTGTTCATCGACGGCGCGTGGCGCCCCGCGAGGTCCGGCGGCACCTACGGCTCCATCAACCCCGCCGACGAGGAGGTGTGGGCCCACGCCTCTGCCGCGGGGGCCGACGACGTCGATGACGCCGTCGCGGCCGCCCGCCGGTCGTTCGACCAGGGCGTCTGGAAGGCCAAGTCCCGCGAGGAGCGCGCCGCCGTGCTGCGCCGGATCGGCGAGCGGCTCGTCGATCGGCAGGAGGAGCTCGCGGAGGTCGAGGTCCGCGACGGCGGCGGCACCTTCCGCAAGGCCAACATGGCCGACATCCCCGCCTCGATGCAGACCTTCGGCTACTTCGCCGACCTGATCGAGGCGACGCCCGAGGAGCGCGAGGACGCGGAGTTCATCCCGGTCGAGTCGCGCAACCTTGTGGTCAAGCAGCCCTTCGGGGTCGTTGCGGCGATCACGCCGTGGAATTTTCCGCTCGCGGCCGCCGCGTGGAAGGTCGCACCGGCCCTCGCCGCCGGCTGCTCGATCGTGCTCAAGCCCTCGCCGCTGACCCCTGCCAGTACGCTGCTGCTCGCAGAGGTCGCCGCGGAGTGCGGTGTGCCCGCCGGCGTCTTCAACGTCGTCGTCGGCCCCTCGAACGAGCTCGGCGCCCAGCTCGTCAGCCACCCCGGCATCGACAAGATCGCCTTCACCGGCTCGACCCGGGTCGGGCAGGACGTCATGCGGATCGCCGCCCAGAACCTCAAGGCGGTCACGCTCGAGCTCGGCGGCAAGTCGGCGAACATCCTGCTCGACGACGCCAACCTCGACGGCGCGATCCGCGGCGCGCTCTTCGCGACCTTCTTTCACCAGGGGCAGATCTGCCAGTCGGGCACCCGCCTGCTCGTGCACCGCCGCATCGTCGCAGAGGTCACCGAGCGCGTGGTCGAGGAGGCCCGCCGCATCGCCATCGGCGACCCGATGGACCTGATGACCACCTTCGGACCGCTCGTCAGCGACCGGCAGCGCGCCACCGTCGAGCGCTACGTCGCGCTCGGGCGCGAGGCCGGCGCCCGCTGCCTGCTCGGCGGCCGGCGCCCCGAGGCCTTTGGCAAGGGCTATTTCTACGAGCCGACCATCTTCGACCACGTGACCAACGACATGCAGGTCGCGCGCGAGGAGATCTTCGGGCCGGTGGTTTGCATCATCCCCTTCGACACCGACGACGAGGCGGTGGCGATCGCCAACGACAGCCTCTACGGCCTCGCCGGCGCCGTCTGGACCGCCGACATCGACCGCGGCCTCGCGATGGCGCGCCGCATCGACGCCGGCACCATCTGGCTCAACGACTACCACCTGCTCAACCCCAAGTACCCCTTCGGCGGCTTCAAGCAGAGCGGCTTCGGGCGCGAGCTCTCGCTCGAGGGGCTGTCGATGTACCAGCAGACCAAGCACATCCACATCGGCAGGCCGTCGGGCCTCGACGAGAAGATCTACTACAACCTCGTCATCGACTGACCCAGGGAGCACCCGATGTCGAACCCGGTCGCCGATTCGATCGCCGCCGCAGAGATCCTGCAGGCACCCTACGTGATGGAGTACACCTACCGCCGCAGCCTCGGGCCGGTCGTGGGCGCCTATTTCACCGCGCTCCGCGACGGGCGCATCCTCGGCGCCCGCACGCGGAGCGGCCGGGTGATCTCGCCGCCGCTCGAGTGGGACCCGGAGACCGGCGAGCCGATCGCCGAGCTCGTGGAGCTGGCGCCGACGGGCACCGTGCAGTCGTGGACCTGGGTGGCGCTGCCCGAGGCGCGGCACCCGCTCACCGAGCCCTTCGCGTGGGCGCTGGTCAAGCTCGATGGCGCCGATACCGCGACGCTGGTGCCCGTGCTCGCACCCGAGGCGCTGCTGGCCAGGGGGCTGCGCGT
>JBILLP010000560.1:0-2710 GCA_044376025.1 Bradymonadia bacterium | reverse complement strand
CGGCCGCGAGCCGCGGGCTGGGGTTTGCCACCGGTGCGGCGCTGAGGGGCGAGGGCGCCGATCTCCTGATCTGCGCGAGGGACGCGGCAAGGCTCGAAGATGCCGCCGCGCAGCTTCGCGCGGTGCCCGGGGCGGGGCGTGTCGAGTGCGTGACGTGCGACGTCGCCGACGACGAGGCCGGTGCGGCGCTCGAGGCAGCCTGCGCCTCTGCCTTTGGACGCTCACCCGCGCTGCTCGTGTGCAATGCGGGCGGGCCGCCTCCCGGTCTCTTCGAGTCGCTCGACGACGAGGCGTGGCGGCGGGGCTTCGACCTTTCGTTCCTCTCGACGGCGAGGCTCCTGCGGCGGTTTGGCCCGCTGATGGCGCAGTCCGGCTACGGTCGCATCGTGACGATCACCTCTGCGACCGTGCTGCGACCCCTCGACGGGCTGACGCTGAGCAACGTCGTGCGGCCGGCGGTCGCGGCGCTCGTCCGCGAAGTGGCGCCGCGCTGGGCTCCCCACGGCGTCACGGTGAACAACGTGGCGCCCGGGTTCACCCGCACCGAGCGGGTCGAGGCGCTGGTCCGGGCGCAGGCCGCCTTCGCCGGCATCAACGAGGAGGCTGCACGGGCCACGCGCGTCGCCGCGATCCCCGCCGGGCGCATGGGAGAGCCCGACGAGTTCGCCGCCGTCGTGACCTTCTTGTGCAGCGAGCCGGCTGGATACGTCACCGGCCAGACCATCGCGGTCGACGGCGGCTTCTCGATCCCGAGGTAGCGCCCCGGTCAGCGGGCGCAGTAGTCGCGGTAGAGGTCGTCACGCTCGGTTGCCGTCAGGTCGGTCCGGGCGCCGATGGCGCGCTCACGCTGGGCCCGGGCGATCGCGAGTGTCGCCGTCGCCGCGGCGCTGATGTTGAGCGACTCGACGAAGCCGACCGTCGGCACGGTGAAGGCGCCGTCGGCTGCCTCGCGGAAGGCAGGTGAGATGCCCGAGTGCTCCGCGCCGAAGACGAGCGCCACGGGTCGCGAGAAGTCGACCTGGTGGATCGGTACCGCGTTGCGGACATCGGCGATCCAGATCACGCGGCGTTCGCGCCGGAGCGCCGCGATCGCCTCGTCGGCGTGCTGCCAGATGTGCAGGTCGAGCCACTTCTCAGCGCCGCGGGAGACCGCGCGGGGATTGCCCTTCTTGGCGGCGGCCGGGTTCACGACGTGGCAGTCCATGAAGCCGAAGGCCTCGACGCTCCTGAACGCCGCCGCCTGGTTGCCGGCGTCGTAGAGGGAGTCGAGCACGACCGCGACGCCCCGCATGCGCCGCTCCGCGACGTCGCGCAGGCGCTGGCGCCTGACCTCAGTGAGCGTGGACTCTGCGTCGATGGCGGGGTTCGAAGGGGGCACTCGTCGCACGGTATCCAAGCGTACATCAGTCTTCGGAGCCGCCCGAGATCACATGGGCGTTTGACACTCTGAGCGGCCGGGTGGTATCCGCCCGGCTCCCCGCCATCTGGGCTGACAAAGGTGCCCGGAGCGGGAGGCTGGTGTGCCTGCAGGAGTTGTTCGAATCATGCAAGCGATCGTTTTCATCCTCGGCGCTGCGGCGGCCGTCCTGGCGTTCCTCTACATGTCGGCGCAGGGCCGCCTGAAGCAGCTCGAGGAGCAGAACCGGCTGCTCAAGGAGGCGCCGAAGCCCGCGGCCAAGGCGGCTGAGCCGGCGCGAAAGGAGCCGGCCCGCGAGCCCAGGTCGGCTGACGAGTCCGCCGAGCTGCGCAAGCAGCTCGACTCCGCCCGCAAGCAGCTCGATTCGCGCGACGTCGAGCTCAAGAAGCTCCGCGACGACCTCAAGGAGTCGAAGGGCAAGGCGCATCAGCTGTCGAAGACGGCGGAGTCGCAGGCCAAGCGTGCGGAGAAGCTCGAGTCGAAGCAGAAGGCGCTCGGTACCGACGAACTCAACCAGCGGCTCGCTGAAGCCCGCAAGCAGGTCTCCGACCTCAAGGCTGAGCTCGACGACGTCCGGGCACGGGGCGGCGAGCGCGTGGTCGAGAAGATCGTGGAGCGGGTCGTCGAGGTGCCGGCAGCCGCAGGCGGCGCACCGACTGACGAAGCCCTCCAGCGCGACGTCGCTGACCTCCGCCGGCAGCTCCGCGAGCAGGCCGACGCCGGCCGCAAGGTGAATGTCGAGCAGATCCGCGAAGAGCGCGAGAAGGTGAAGAAGGAGGTCGAGTCGCTCCGCAAGCGGCTCACCAAGGCGCTCACCGATACCGACAAGGAGCGGCGCCGGGCCGACAACCTCGACCGCGCCTACCTGATCATGAAGAGCCAGCTCGAGTCTGCGCTCGACCGTGCCGCCGCCGTCGACCTGACGATCCGGCGGCCCGACGCGGTCTACTTCAGGCCTCCGGAGGTTGAGAACCGCCGCAAGAAGCCGAAGGCGGAGGCCGCCGCGCCGGTGGTCGAGTCTGCGCCGGAGCCGGAGGCAGTCGTCGAGGCCGCCGCGCCGGAGGTCGAGTCTGCGCCGGAGCCGGAGGCGGTCGTCGAGGCTGTCGCGCCGGTGGTCGAGTCTGCGCCGGAGCCGGAGGCGGTCGTCGAGGCTGTCGCGCCGGTGGTCGAGTCTGCGCCGGAGCCGGAGGCAGTCGTCGAGGCTGTCGCGCCGGTGGTCGAGTCTGCGCCGGAGCCGGAGGCAGTTGTCGAGGCCGCCGCGCCGGAGGTCGAGTCTGCGCCGGAGCCGGAGGC
>JBILLP010000559.1:0-2712 GCA_044376025.1 Bradymonadia bacterium | reverse complement strand
CTCGTGCGGCTGATGCCGGAGTGGCCCCGCGAGCTGGTCGCCGGGGTGCTGATGCCGCTCGGCAAGGCGGCCAGCCCGATGGCGCTGCTCGCGCTCGGGCTGCACCTGTGGCACCACCGGGCCCAGGCGGCTCGCGAGGGCTCCGCGGCGAGCGCGATCGGGCTCGGAAGGATGATCGGCTCGGGACTTGTCGCATTCGCGGTGACGCGATGGCCGGGGGGTTCTGCGGTGACGGATCACGTGCTGCTCTCGCAGTCGACGGTGCCGGTCGGGATCGCCGTCTTCGCGCTTGCCCAGCGACACGGTGTGGGGGAGTCCTTCGCGGCGCGCGCCATCGTGGTCTCGACCATCGCCTGGCTGCTCGGCGCGCTCGGAGTCGCGATCGGCCTGCAACCGGGCTGAGTCGCCCGCATCCACGGCCCGCGCCGGGCATCTCACGAGGCCATGGCATCGATGCTCGTACAGACCGTCGGCGGACTCCGCTGCCCAGCCGGGGGATTCACGATCGATCCGCACAGGCCGGTCACGACGGCTGTCCTGACCCACGCGCATGCGGACCACGCGCAGCGCGGCTCGGGACGGTACCTATGCGCGGAGCCGCTTGTCCCGCTCGTGAGGGCGAGGCTCGGCGCCGACACGGTGGTCGACGGGTACCCGTACGGCTCGGAGTTCACGCTGGGCGGCGTCTCGGTCTCGTTCTGGCCGAGCGGCCATACGCTTGGCTCCGCGCAGGTACGAATCCGAGGTGGCGGCGAGACGTGGGTGGTCACGGGAGACTACAAGCGCGAGGAGGATGCGAGCTGTGCGCCCTTTGAACCGGTGCGTTGCGACGTCTTGATCACGGAGACGACCTTCGCGCTGCCCGTGTACCAATGGCCGGCCACTTCGGCCATTACCGACGCAGTGGTAGCATGGCACCGAGCGGCGGCTGCGACCGGCCGTAATGTGTTGCTGGTCGCCTACTCGCTCGGCAAGACCCAGCGGTTGCTCGCCATGCTCCGGGGCCGGCTGGCCGAACCGGTGGTGCTGCATTCCTCGGCGGTGCCGCTCACCCGGATCTATGCGGAGTCTGGCGTTGAGATGTCGGCTTGGGTGGCGGGTGACGAGGGTCGGTCAAACCGCGTGACAGGGCGCATCGTGATCGCCCCACCCGGCGCGGCAGGCAGCTCGTGGGCGCGGGGCTTTCGACCGGCCTCGGTCGCGATGGCGTCGGGATGGATGCTTGTGCGGGGCCAGCGGCGCCGGGCGGCGGTGGATCGAGGCTTCGTCTGCAGCGACCATGTCGACTGGCCCGGCCTGCTCAGGACGATCGACGAGGTTCAACCACGGCGCGTGTTGACGACCCACGGCGACGGGACTGCGCTCGTGCGGTGGTTGACGGAGCGTGGAATCGAGGCGGACTCGGTTGAGCGCGCACTGCCGTGGGACGACGCGTGAGGCGGTTTGCGGAGCTTTTCGACGCGCTCGACGCGACGCGTTCGCGCAACGAGCAGGTCCGGCTGATTGCGGAGCATGTCTCACAGGTGCCCCCCGAGGACGCCGTGTGGGCCATGGCGCTGCTGCGGGGTGACCGTGGCCGCAGGGCGGTGAGCACGACGAAGCTCCGCGCCTGGGCAGCGCAGGAGGCAGGAATCCCGGAGTGGCTCGTCGAGGCGTCCTACGCGTCGGTCGGCGACCTCGGGGAGACCCTGTCACTTCTGCTCGGGACGCCGTCCGAGGCGTCGGATGATCTGCCACTGAGCCTGTGGCTCACCGACGTAATCCCGTCGATCGCACAGGCTCCCGAGGAGGAGCAGCGCGAGCGGGTCGTTGCCATCTGGCGACGACTCCACGGCACCGAGCGCATGCTCTTCAACAAGCTCCTGGGCGGTTCCTTTCGTGTGGGCGTCTCCCGTGGCATCGTCGATCGGGCGATCGGGGAGGCATCCGGGCTAGGCGCGAATGAGATCTCGTTGCGACTCGCCGGCGGTTACCCGACGACGGGCGCATTTTTCACGTCTCTGCTGCGAGGACATGCTGACGGCGAGCCGCAGAGCCGTCCCTACCCCTTCATGCTCGCACAGTCCGCTCCTTCGCCGCTGGAGTCGCTCGGTGAAGTGAGCGAGTACCTGCTGGAGTGGAAATGGGACGGAATCCGGGCCCAGTTGATCCGGCGGAATGGCCAGGTCTCGCTCTGGTCGCGCGGCGAGGAGTCGGTCACCGAGTGGTTTCCTGAAATCCGGGATTGGGCGCTGCGTCATCTCGAAGACGGCACCGTGCTCGACGGAGAGGTGGTTGCGGGCACGATGCCTGCGCCTCGGAGTTTTCACCAATTGCAGCGAAGGCTGCAGCGCCGTGTTGTACCGCCGCGGCTGATGGCAGAGGTGCCCGTCAGCTTCATCGCCTACGACCTGCTTGAACACGGACACTCGGACCTGCGGTCAAGGCCGCTCAGGGAGCGCGCGCAGCTCCTCGAGACGCTCTCGCGAAGCTGTGGGTCGCTGACGCTCTCGAAGGCCCTGTCGCTGCCTTCATGGAGCGAGGTCGAGGCCGCTCGGCAGCATGCGAGACACCACGGCGCCGAGGGGGTGATGATCAAGCATGGCTTGCGCTCCTATGGCTCGGGGAGGATGGCCGGGAACTGGTACAAGGCCAAGTCGCAGCCGTGGACGGTCGATGCCGTGCTCGTGTACGCGCAGCCAGGGCATGGTCGGAGGGCCAACCTCTACACCG
>JBILLP010000099.1:0-8806 GCA_044376025.1 Bradymonadia bacterium | reverse complement strand
CAGTGGTCGGCAAAACCCAAGGGAGCCTGAACATGGCTGACATCACCCGCGAATCCGTCATTGACTACCTCTCCGGCCTCAACGTGCTCCAGCTCTCGGAGCTCGTGAAGGAGCTCGAAGGCAAGTGGGGCGTCTCCGCCGCCGCCGCCGTCGCCGTCGCCGCCCCGGCCGCCGCTGCCCCGGCCGCCGCTGCCGTCGAGCAGACCGAGTTCACCGTCGTCCTCGAGGCCGCTGGCGACAACAAGATCGGCGTCATCAAGGTCGTCCGCGAGATCACCGGCCTCGGCCTCAAGGAGGCCAAGGACCTCGTCGAGGGCGCCCCGAAGCCGGTCAAGGAGGGCATCTCGAAGGACGATGCCAACGGCCTCAAGAAGAAGCTTGAGGAGGCTGGCGCCAAGGTCGCCCTCAAGTAGTCATCGACCGACGGTCGGTCGGCGCGACGCCCGGGTCCAGGCCCGGGCGTCGCACCGCTTTTTGTCTGGGCTCGACCCGCGATGACAAATCGCTTGACGGCCTCGGGTCACCTCCGTATGGCACGCGGCCCGGTGTCGGCCCGCAGCAGGCCGACGCTGCACTTGTCCAACGCGAACCATTTCCGAGTGGAACGGCTTGATCATCGGGCGCGGCATTCGACGCGCCCCGGTTTTTGTTTGCGTGGCAAGCGCAGCACTGCGCCCGTCGTCGCCCCATGGCGTCGAGGGGTACAGCCCCAACGTGAGACCCTCTCTTGGTGGAGATGTGGATGGCGTCCGTAGTCCAGACCAACTTCAGGATTCGAAAGACCTTCGCCCGGCTCGACCGGCCCGTCGAGATCCCGAACCTGATCGACATCCAAAAGCGCTCGTACGACCAGTTCCTGCAGTCGGATACCGCACCTCACAAGCGCGATGACTCGGGCCTTCAGGCGGTCTTCAAGTCGGTCTTCCCGATCAAGTCGTTCCAGGACACCTGCTCGCTCGAATTCGTGGAGTACCGGCTCGAGAAGCCCAAGTATGACGTCGACGAGTGCATCGCCCGGGGCATGACCTTCGCTGCGCCCGTCAAGGTCTCGATCCGCCTGGTCGTCTGGGACGTGAACCAGGAGACCCAGGTCCGCTCGATCCGCGACGTCAAGGAGCAGGAGGTCTACTTCGGCGAGATCCCGCTGATGACCGACAACGGCACCTTCATCATCAACGGGACCGAGCGCGTCATCGTCAGCCAGCTCCACCGCTCGCCCGGCGCCTTCTTCGACCACGACCGGGGCAAGCAGCACTCGTCCGGCAAGCTGCTCTACTCTGCCCGCATCATCCCCTACCGCGGGTCGTGGGTCGACTTCGAGTTCGACGCCAAGGACATCCTCCACGTCCGGATCGATCGCCGGCGCAAGCTCCCCGCCACCGTGCTGCTCCGGGCGCTCTACAAGACGCCTCCCGATCCGCACCGCAAGGACCCTGATGCCGACCGCGGCGGATACTCCGCCGAGGAGATCCTGAAGCTCTACTACGAGACCGAGGAGATCCACTTCGAGAGTCGCCCCGAGAAGGCCCTCCTGCCGGATCTCCACACCGACACCGTGGCCTCGCTCGACATCGAGGGGCCCGACGGCGAGGTCTTGGTCCGGGCGAAGAAGAAGATCACCCGTCAGAAGCTCCGGCAGATGAAGAAGCTCGGCCTCGAGCGCATCCCCATCGCCGACGAGGAGCTCTTCTCGAAGTACTCCGCAGAGGACGTGTACGATGAGGAAACCGGTGAGGTCATCCTCGAGTGCAACGAGCAGTTGACCGCCACCAAGCTCGCAGGCCTCCGCGAGCGCGGTCGCACCGTCGTGCGCGTGCTCTTCATCGACGGCATCAAGGTCGGCTCGTTCCTCCGCGACACCCTCGCGATCGACAAGGTCTCGAGCCCCGAGGACGCCCGCCTCGAGATCTACCAGCGCCTGCGTCCCGGCGATCCCCCGACGACCGAGACCGCGGAGAACACCTTCGAGAACCTCTTCTACAAGGCCGACCGCTACGACCTGTCCAAGGTCGGGCGGCTCAAGCTGAACCACAAGTTCAATCTCGACTACTCGATCGACTACACGGTCCTCCACAGCCGCGACATCATCGAGACGGTGCGGACGCTGTTGCAGCTCAAGGCCACCAACGGCCGGATCGACGACATCGATCACCTCGGCAACCGCCGCGTCCGCGCCGTCGGCGAGCTCCTCGAGAACCAGTATCGCGTCGGCCTTGTCCGCATGGAGCGCGCCATCCGGGAGCGCATGCAGATGAGCCAGGAGATCGATACGCTCATGCCGTACGATCTCATCAACTCCAAGCCGGTCACGGCCGTGGTCAAGGAGTACTTCGGCGGCTCCCAGCTGTCGCAGTTCATGGACCAGACCAACCCGCTTTCCGAGGTGACGCACAAGCGCCGCCTCTCCGCGCTCGGGCCCGGTGGCCTCACGCGGGAGCGCGCGGGCTTCGAGGTCCGCGACGTCCACCCGACCCACTATGGCCGCATCTGCCCGATCGAGACGCCCGAAGGACCGAACATCGGCCTGATCGCCTCGCTCGCCACCTACGCCCGCGTCAACGAGTACGGCTTCATCGAGTCGCCCTACCGGCGCGTCGAGAACGGTCGGCCGCTCGACGAGGTCCAGTGGTTCTCCGCCCTCGACGAGGAGAAGAACAACATCGCCCAGGCGACCACGCCGCTCGGCGACGACGGGCGCTTCCGCGATGAGGTGGTGCCCTGCCGTTCACACGGCGAGCCGACCTACCTGCCGGTCTCCGAGATCACCCTGATGGACGTCTCGCCGAACCAGCTCGTGTCGGTGGCGGCCGCGCTGATCCCCTTCCTCGAGCACGACGACGCCAACCGTGCGCTCATGGGCTCCAACATGCAGCGACAGGCCGTGCCGCTGCTCCGGACGAACTCCCCGCTCGTCGGAACCGGCATGGAGATGTCAGTCGCCCGGGATTCGGGGGTGACCATGGTCGCCAGGCACGACGGCGTCGTCGAGACGGTCGATGCCGGCCGAATCGTCATCAAGGCCGACTCCGAGGACGAGAACATCGCCGCAAGGCCCGACATCTACAAGCTGATCAAGTTCCAGCGCTCCAACCAGAGCACCTGTCTCAACCAGAAGCCGATCGTCCGTGAGGGCGAGCGCGTCAAGAAGGGAGACGTCATCGCAGACGGGCCGGCGACCGACCGCGGCGAGCTCGCGCTCGGCCAGAACGTCCTCGTCGCCTTCATGCCCTGGAACGGCTACAACTTCGAAGACTCGATCCTGATCTCCGAGCGCGTCGTCAAGCAGGACATCTACACCTCGGTCCACATCGAGGAGTTTGAGTGTGTCGCCCGCGATACCAAGCTCGGCAAGGAGGAGATCACACGCGACATCCCCAATGTCGGCGAGGAGGCCCTCCACGACCTCGACGAGTCCGGCATCGTCCGGATCGGCGCAGAGGTGAATGCCGGTGACATCCTGGTCGGCAAGATCACGCCCAAGGGCGAGACGCAGCTGTCGCCCGAGGAGAAGCTCCTGCGTGCCATCTTCGGCGAGAAGGCCGGCGACGTCCGCGACACCTCGCTCCGCATGCCCCCCGGCACCCGAGGCATCGTCATCGGGGCCAAGGTCTTCAGCCGCAAGGGAACCGACCTCGACGAGCGCTCCAAGCAGATCCTCGAGGCCGAGGAGCGGGCACTCCTCAAGGACGAGAACGACGAGATCAACATCCTGCGCGATGCGGCCTACCGTCGCGTCCGCGAGCTGGTCGAGGACCAGACGCTCGCCGCTGACCTGATCGACGAGAAGAAGAAGGTCCTCCTCAAGAAGGGCTCCAAGCTCACCCGTGAGGTGCTCGACTCGGTCCAGCGCCGCTTCTGGAAGAGCATCACCGTGGCGGAGTCTCCCGATGCGGAGCGTCGCCGCGACATCATCCTGCAGTACCTCGAGGAGCAGACGCAGGCGATCCGCCTCAAGACCCAGGAGCGCATCCAGAAGCTCCAGAAGGGCGACGAGCTCGGGCCCGGCGTCATCAAGATGGTCAAGGTCTACGTCGCCGTGAAGCGCAAGCTCATGGTCGGCGACAAGATGGCCGGTCGTCACGGCAACAAGGGTGTCGTCTCGCGCATCCTGCCCGAGGAGGACATGCCCTTCCTGCCCGACGGCACCCCGGTCGACGTCGTGCTCAACCCGCTCGGCGTCCCCTCTCGTATGAACGTCGGCCAGATCCTCGAGCTGCACCTCGGCTGGGCGGCCTGGAACGTCGGCCGGCGCGTCCGGCAGCTTCTCGAGACCCGCAATGCCGCGGGCCTGCGCGAGCTGCTCCCGGTCGTCTTCAAGAAGAAGAAGGTCGACGACCTCCTCGCCGGTATCGACGACGACGCCCTGATCGGGGTCGCCGAGACGATGAGCGGCGGCCTCCACATCGCCAGCCCCGTCTTCGACGGCGCCACCGAGGAGGATATCCAGGAGCTCTACCGCGCCACGGGCGTCGAGGGCGACGGCAAGACCTGGCTCTTCGACGGTCGCTCCGGTGACCGCTTCGCGCAGCGTGTCGCCGTCGGCGTCATGTACATGCTCAAGCTGCACCACCTCGTCGACGATAAGATCCACGCCCGGTCGATCGGACCCTACTCGCTCGTCACCCAGCAGCCGCTCGGTGGCAAGGCGCAGTTCGGCGGACAGCGCCTCGGCGAGATGGAGGTGTGGGCCATGGAAGCCTACGGAGCCGCCTACTCGCTGCAGGAGTTCCTCACCGTCAAGAGCGACGACGTGTCCGGTCGTACCCGGATGTACGAGTCGATCGTCAAGGGTGAGAACAAGCACGAGTCGGGCCTGCCCGAGTCCTTCAACGTGTTGATGAAGGAACTCCAGAGCCTCGGGTTCAACGTCGAGCTCCTCGAGGAAGCGGGCTGACCAAGCGCAGGTTCGCCTTCGAAGACGCAAGTTTCATCGAACGATAGCCAGGGTGACGCCGTGAAGGACATTTTCAGCTTTTTCGAGAAGCCGAAGGATCCGCTGCACTTCAACGCGATCCAGATCAGCCTCGCCTCGCCGGAGCGAATCCGCGAGTGGTCGCATGGCGAGGTCAAGAAGCCGGAGACCATCAACTACCGCACGTTCAAGCCTGAGCGAGATGGCCTGTTCTGCGCACGGATCTTCGGGCCCACCAAGGACTACGAGTGCATCTGCGGCAAGTACAAGCGCATGAAGCATCGCGGCATCGTCTGCGAGAAGTGCGGCGTCGAGGTGATCCAGAGCAAGGTCCGCCGCGAGCGCCTCGGTCACATCGACCTCGCGACGCCCGTCGCCCATATCTGGTTCCTCAAGAGCCTGCCGAGCCGCATCGGCAACCTGCTCGACATCCCGCTCAAGGATCTCGAGCGGGTGCTCTACTGCGTCTCGTACGCCGTGACCGACCCCAAGGATACGCCGCTGCAGGTTGGCGAGATCCTCTCGGAGCAGCGCTACGCGGCGCTGTGCGAGGAGTTCGGCTGGGACGCCTTCGAGGTCGGCATGGGCGCCGAGGCGATCCGCGAGCTCGTCCGGGCACTCGACATCGAGCGCCTCGCTGAGGAGCTCCGTACCGAGATGCGCCTCGCCTCGAGCGACGCCAAGCGCAAGAAGATCGCAAAGCGGCTCAAGGTCGTCGAGGCCTTCCGCACCAGCATCAACAAGCCGGAGTGGATGGTCCTCGAGGTCATCCCGGTGCTGCCCCCGGACCTGCGGCCGCTCGTGCCGCTCGACGGAGGCAGGTTCGCCACCAGCGACCTCAATGACCTCTACCGCCGCGTCATCAACCGGAACAACCGCCTCAAGCGGCTTCTTGAGCTGAACGCCCCCGAGATCATCATCCGCAACGAGAAGCGGATGCTCCAGGAGGCGGTCGACGCCCTCTTCGACAACGGGCGCCGAGGCAAGACGATCACCGGTCCCAACAAGCGGCCGCTCAAGTCGCTGTCCGACATGCTCCGCGGCAAGCACGGCCGGTTCAGGCAGAACCTGCTCGGCAAGCGCGTCGACTACTCGGGCCGCTCCGTCATCGTGGTCGGGCCCGAACTGCGGCTCCACCAGTGCGGTCTGCCCAAGAAGATGGCGCTCGAGCTGTTCAAGCCCTTCATCTACAACAAGCTGGAGCAGAACGGCTTCGTCTCGACGATCAAGTCGGCCAAGCGCATGGTCGAGCGCGAAGAGACCGCCGTCTGGGACATCCTCGAGGAGGTCATCAAGGAGCACCCGGTCCTGCTGAACCGCGCCCCGACGCTGCACCGCCTCGGCATCCAGGCCTTCGAGCCGATCCTGATCGAGGGCAAGGCGATCCAGGTCCATCCGCTGGTCTGCACCGCCTATAACGCAGACTTCGACGGCGACCAGATGGCGGTCCACCTGCCGCTGTCGATCGAGGCACAGACCGAGGCCCGCGTCCTGCTGCTGTCGACGAACAACATCCTGTCGCCGGCCAACGGCAAGCCGATCATCTCTCCCTCGCAGGACATCGTCCTCGGCTGCTACTGGATGACGCGCGAGCGGCATGCGGTACAGGGCGAGGACCGGCTCTATGCCAACCGCGATGAGGTCATCGCGGCCTTCGACGCCGGTGAGGTCCACCTGCAGGCCCGCATCACCGTCCGCATGGACGGGCAGCGGGTCCGCACCACGCCGGGCCGTGTCCTCTTCGCGGAGATCCTGCCTGAGGGCCTGCCCTTCTCGTCGGTCAACCGGACCCTGAAGAAGAAGGACCTCACCAACCTGATCGACGACGCCTACCGCGTCGCGGGCGAGAAGGCGACCGTCATCTTCGCCGACAAGATGCGTACCCTCGGCTACACCTTCGCGACGCGCGCAGGCATCACGATCGGACTCAACGACATGGTGATCCCCGGCAAGAAGTGGGAGATCATCGGAGAAGCGCAGCGTGAGGTCGCCGATATCGACAACGAGCAGCGCCAGGGCGCGCTGACCTCGGGCGAACGCTACAACAAGGTCGTCGACGTGTGGGCGGCAGCCACCGAGCGGGTCGCCGAGGAGATGATGAAGGAGATCAAGACCGAGCGCGTGACCCGCGCCGACGGCACGGTCGAGACCCTCGAGTCGTTCAACTCCGTCTACATCATGGCTGACTCCGGCGCCCGTGGCTCCGCACAGCAGATGAGGCAGCTCGCCGGCATGCGCGGCCTCATGGCCAAGCCCTCGGGCGAGATCATCGAGACGCCGATCGTCGCGAACTTCAGGGAGGGCCTGACAGGCCTCGAGTACTTCATCTCGACCCACGGCGCCCGGAAGGGCCTTGCCGACACCGCCCTCAAGACCGCGAACTCGGGCTACATGACCCGACGACTCGTCGATGTGGCGCAGGACTCGATCATCTCCGAGAACGACTGCGGCACCGCTGACGGTCTCGAGCAGACAGCCCTCATCGAGGGTGGCGAGATCATCCAGCCGATCCGGGAGCGCATCCTCGGGCGCGTGACCCTCGAGCCGGTCTACCATCCGATCAGCGACGACATCCTGGTCGACGCCGACTCTGAGGTGACCGAGGAGGTCGCCGCGCTGATCGAGGACGCAGGCGTCGAGCGGGTCATGGTCCGTTCACCCCTCACCTGCCAGGCGGCGCGTGGCATGTGCGGCAAGTGCTACGGCCGCGACCTCGCGCGTGGCCGACTCGTCAACGTCGGCGAGGCAGTTGGGATCATTGCGGCCCAGTCGATCGGTGAGCCCGGTACGCAGCTCACCATGCGTACCTTCCACTTCGGTGGTGTCGGTACGCTGCAGGCGGAGTCGTCGAGCGTCGAGAACCGGCACCCGGGCCGCGTGCGGTACGAGGACGTTCGACGCGTGCGCACCGACGCAGGCTGGGTCGTCATGAACCGCAACGGCAAGCTCGTCGTCCAGGACGAGAAGGGCCAGACCAAGGAGAGCTTCCCGCTGGTGTACGGCGCCAAGCTCCACTTTGACGAGGGCGCCCACGTCGAGTCCGGGACCCGCCTCGCGGAGTGGGATCCCTACTCGAACCCGATCCTCGGCGGCTACGACGGCGTCATCCGCTTCGAGGACATCATCGAGGGTGTGACGATGGAGGAATCCATCGACCAGACCACCTTCTTGTCGCGCATGGTCATCATCGACTCGCGTGACCCGAACGCCCGGCCCCGCATCACGATCAAGGCCCGGGAGTCCTCGAAGATCCTCGCGACCTACCAGCTCCCCACCGGAGCGGTCATCGAGATCAACGACAAGGATGAGGTCCGACAGGGGCAGGTGATCGCCAAGGTCTCCCGCGAGTCCCAGAAGACCAAGGACATCACGGGCGGTCTCCCCCGCGTCGCCGAGCTCTTCGAGGCCCGCAAGCCGAAGGAGCAGGCCGTGGTCTCCGAGATCGACGGCAGGGTCCAGTTCGGCCGTGAGACCAAGGGCAAGCGCTACCTTGACGTCGTCCCTGACGCCGGCGAGCGGCGCCGGTACGCCATCCCCAAGGGCAAGCACATCATCGTGCAGGAGGGCGACTACGTCCGCGCGGGCGAGCCGCTGACCGAGGGGTCGGAGAATCCGCACGACATCCTTCGCATCTCGGGCCGCAAGGAGCTCGCCAAGTACCTGGTCGACGAGATCCAGCAGGTCTATCGTCTGCAGGGCGTCCGCATCCACGACAAGCACATCGAGGTGATCGTCCGGCAGATGCTTCGGCGCGTCCGGATCAAGGAGGTCGGTGACACGAACTTCCTTGCCGACCAGGCGGTGGATCGCGCGGAGTTCGACGCAGAGAACCAGAGGGTGATGGCGCAGGATGGTCGCCCGGCCACTGCCGAGGATCTCCTGCGTGGCATCACC
>JBILLP010000098.1:0-8827 GCA_044376025.1 Bradymonadia bacterium | reverse complement strand
ACCCGCATCCCGACGAGATCGCCATGTGCGAGCCCTTCCTGGTGCGACAGATCGGCGCCGTGAATCCTGAGGTCATCGTCACGCTCGGCAGGTTCGCGGCCCAGTCGCTGCTTCGGCGCGAGGTCAGCATCCTGCGGATCCGCGGCCAGTGGCAGCGTGAACTCGACCGCGACATCATGCCGACGCTCCACCCCTCGTACCTGCTGCGAAACCCGTCATCGAAGCGAGAGGTGTGGGATGACCTCCAGGCGGTGATGAAGCGGCTCGACCTTGAACCGCCGCCGCGACCCCGGCAGCAGGAGTAGGCCCCAGCATGTCGAACCCAGCTCCCTCCCGCGCCGGCACGCGGGGCGAATTCCGTGTCCTCGAGCCTTCTGGGGTGCTCCCGCAGGCGGCCCAGCGGCTCGATGCCGATGGCCCCTGCCGCATCGACGAGATCGAGATCGCGGTCGAGACGCTCAACGTGGATTCCGCCTCCTTTCACCAGATCCTCGATGACGTCGGTCGAGACGCGGCAGCGGTGGGCGGGCGCATCGCCGGGATCGTCGCGGCGCGCGGCAAGCTGCAGAACCCGGTCACGGGTTCGGGCGGGATGCTGCTCGGCACCGTCACCGCGATCGGCCCCGAGTACCGGGGGCCGGTCCCCCTGCGCGTTGGCGCGCGCGTGGCCACGCTCGTGTCGTTGACGCTGACCCCGCTGCGGCTCGATCGGGTGGTGGCGGTCCAGCTGGGCGCCGACCAGGTCATCGTGCAGGGCAGTGCCTACCTGCCCGGCTCCGCGCCCCTCGTGGAGCTCCCGACAGACCTGCCGGAGCCGCTCGCGCTCGCCTGCCTCGACGTCTGCGGCGCCCCGGCACAGACAGCGCGGCTTGTCAGGCCAGGGATGCGGGTCGCCGTGCTCGGCACCGGCAAGAGCGGGACACTCTGCATCGCGCAGGCGCGCCGGAGCCTCGGGAATTCAGGGCGCCTGGTCGCCGTCGACCGCTCCGCCGAGTCGGTGCGCGAGGCCGTCGAGGCGGGCATCCTCGATGCTGGAGAAACCGCCGATGTCCGTGACGCGCTGGCGACGTCGCGCCGCCTCATCGAGCTGCTGGGTGGCGAGGCCGACGTCGTCATCAACACGGCGAACGTCGAGATGACCGAGATGGCGGCCATCCTGACCGTGAAGGAGGGCGGCACGGTCTATTTCTTCAACATGGCGACGCAGTTCGCGCGCGCCGCGCTCGGGGCCGAGGGGGTCGGCAAGGATGCCGACCTGCTCATCGGCAACGGCTATGCCCGGGGTCACGCCGAACTGTCGCTCGACCTGCTGCGTACGTCGGCCTTCGTACGCGCGAGGTTCGAGCGGGCGCTCGCGGCGGGTGCATGAGGAGCTGGCGTGCCTCGGAGGTCGCGGCGGTCGTCGGCGGTTCGCTGCACGGCGACGCGACGGCGGTCATCAGGCGCGTCGTGACCGACACGCGGCGCGGCGTCAGGGAGGCCGATGCCTTCGTCGCGCTCAGGGCGAGCCGGGATGGGGCAGACTACATCCGGAGCGCGCTCGACGAGGGCGCCACGGTCATCATCGCGATTGGTCCTCCCGGCACGCCACTGGCTGCGGGCGTGGCGTGGATCGAGGTCGGGTCGTCACTCGACGCGCTTCAGCGCTGGGCGGCTGCCGCGCGCCTCGAGTTCGGCGGCCACGTCATCGCGGTGACGGGCAGCAACGGCAAGACGACCGTCAAGGAGATGCTTGTCCATGCACTCGGTGACGCGCGGCGCGTGTCGGCGAGCCCGCTGAGCTTCAACTCGCAGATCGGCGTCGCGTTGTCGCTGCTGTCCCTCGATCCTGCCGCCGACGTCGCCGTCGTGGAGTGCGGAATCAGCCTCCCGGGCGAGATGGAGAGGCTTGCGGCGATGGTCCGGCCCGATGCCGGCGTCTGGACGAACGTCGGCTCCGCCCACCTCGAGGGGCTCGGCTCCGCAGAGGGGATCGCGGTGGAGAAGTCCCGCCTGTTTGCCGAGGTCCGCGCGCCGGGCTGGGTCGTGGTGCCGGCGGCGCAGGAGCGAGCGATCGCAGCGCTCGAGCGGGTCGGGGCGCCGGTGGTGGCGGTTCCCGAGACTGAGGTGGACTGGCCTGCGCCGGAGCTCGCCCGCGACGCGGAGCTGGCGCTTGAGGTTGCCCGGCGGCTCGGGATCGACGACGAGACCGCGCGGGGGGGGCTCTCACGTTGGCGACCCGCGCCAGGGCGCCTCGAGATCGCGATGACGCCGCGCGGTGTCCTGCTCCTCAACGACGCCTACACCGCAGACCCGGAGAGCGTGGTGATGGCGCTCCGTGTGCTGCAGCGCGACCGCTCAAGCGGTCGCTCCGTCGCGGTGCTCGGCGGCATGGCGCAGCTCGGGCTCGCCCGCGAACGGGCGCACCGTGAGGTGGGCGAAGAGGTCGCCCGGCTCGATGTCGATCGGCTCGTGGCAGTCGGGGAGGGCGGGGCGGGCATCGCCGCGGCCGCGGTCGCGAACGGATATCCCGCCGAGCGGGTCACGAGGGTGGCGGCCGCCGCCGAGGCGGCCGTCGAGCTCGACGCGACGCTCCGACCGGGAGACCGCGTGCTCCTCAAGGCGAGCCAGCCCGAACGCCTCGAGCAGGTGGCGGCCGAGCTCCTCGATGCGGTGTCTTCGACCCGATTGTTCATCGACCTCGACGCAATCGTCGAGAACCACCGCGCGCTCAGGGCCCGTGCAGGCGGGACGCCGCTGATGGCGGTGGTCAAGTCGTACGGCTACGGCGCCGACTCCGTGCGGCTGGCACAGACACTGGAGCACGCTGGCTGCGAGGCCTTCTGCGTGGCCTTCCCCGATGAGGGGGCGCTGCTGCGCGCCCGCGGCATCCGGAGCATGATCCTCGTGCAGAATGTGCTGCCGCAGGAGGTCGACAAGCTCTTTCGACATGGCCTGAGCGCAGAGGTCGGCTCGTTTGAGCAGCTTGAGCTCGTCGCAGGCCACGCGGCATCCCATGGCGCGGTCGCGCGGCTGCACCTCAAGTTCGATACCGGGATGGGGCGCATCGGCTTTCTGCCCGCCGATGTCGACCGCGTGGCCGCGGCGGTCCTCAGCGCACCGTCGGTGCGCGTCGAGGGGCTGATGACCCACTTCGCAGGCGCCGACGACCCGGGGTTCGACGACCTCACCCGGGAGCAGATTGCCCAGTTCGTGGCCGTTCGCGATGCGCTTGGACGGGCGGGCATCCGGCCGCGCTACGTGCATGCGGCGAACACGTCCGGGGTGGTGCGGTTCCCGGAGGCGCGCTTCTCGATGGTGCGCAGCGGCATCGGGCTGTTCGGCTTTGGGGGAGCCCCGGGGCAGCGACGAGCGCTCCGACTGCTGACCCGCGTCATCAGCGTCAAGGAGCTGCCCGAGGGCCATCCCGTCGGCTACGGGTTCAGTTGGCGCGCGCAGGGCGGTCCACGCCGGATCGCGGTCGTGGCGCTCGGCTACAACGACGGCTACCCGCGCGCGCTCTCGAACCGCGGCTGGATGGCCGTCAACGGTGTGGCCTGCCCGGTGGTCGGGCGCGTCTGCATGGATGTGACGATGCTCGATGTGACCGGCGTCGGGGCGCCAATCCTGCCCGGGAGTGACGTCGTGGTGTTCGGCACGCGGCCCGGGGAGCCTGACCTGAGCGAGCTCGCGCGGCTTGCCGATACCATCGAGTACGAGCTGCTGACGCGGCTCTCCCCGCGCGTGCGACGCATTTTCGAGACGACCGGCGCCTGAACCGCCTTGTCGTGCCCGGGTGCTCGGCGTATCGAACGGCAGCGCGCAGCTGCGCGCCGTCCTACCGCAAAGGTCTCGAAGATGACCAAGGAAGGCAGTCCCGACGCATCGCTGCCAGACGGGGTCGAGCGCATTCACGAGTTCGAGGGCGTCTGGGGCCACGCGCGACCCACCGCCCGGCTCGAGGCCGCGCGCGCTGCGGCACGCCGGCTGCGCGAGCGGATGCTCCAGGGGCCCCGGGTCAGCTACTACCGGTCGATGGAGCTCGTCAGGGCGCCGTACCCCGTGCGTTACGCGCTGCGCGACGCCTCGACGCAATCCGTGGGGTTTGTCCACATCGTCAACCGGCTGTTCGTGATCCAGTTCGAGGCGAAGGGTGTGCTGAAGACGCTGCTCGTGTCACCGGTGGACCACGCTTCGGCCGCCCAGACACCCTTCTTCAGGCGCCTGTCGGAGCGTTTTGGCCGGTTCGCGGAGTCTGCCAGCCGGCTGTTGGCCCCTGTCGCGGGCACGGTGGAGTCGAGGCTGGCCGAACTCGGGATCTCCCCCGGGGAGGTCGACTACATCACCTACGACCACCTCCACACACAGGATGTCCGCCGGTGGCTCGGCAACGGCTCGGACCCTGGCGCGCTGCCCAACGCACGGCTGCTCGTGATGCGGCAGGAGTGGGAGTCGACGCTGGGTCTGCTCCCGCCCCAGGCCGACTGGTACCGGCCCCATGGCATCGAGGGTGTGCCGCTCGACCGGGTGGTGCTGCTCGACGACGACGTCATGCTGGGTGACGGCCTCGCGCTGGTCCGGACGCCGGGCCACACAGAGGGCAACCACTCGGTCGTGGCCCACACGCCAGAGGGCCTGTTCGTCACCAGCGAAAACGGGGTCGGACCAGACGCCTACGCCCCCGAGCACTCACGCATCCCCGGTGTGGCGCGTCACGCGCGGGAGACCGGGGTCGAGGTCGTGCTCAATGGCAACACGCTCGAACGAGGCCTCGACCAGTACATCTCGATGGTGATTGAGAAGGAGCTCGCGGGTCCATCAGTGCGTGACGGCCGGTTCCCCAACGTGGCCTGTTCGTCAGAGATGGACGCCTACTGGCTCTTTCCGGGCATGCGACCGACCTTCAGGTTCGGCGACCTCGAGTTTGGTCGCCTGTCACACCGGCAGCCCGGTTGAGCCGCGTCGTCTGGGTGACGGGAGCCGGGGGCGGGCTCGGCAGGGCGCTGGTGCGCGCGCTCCGGGCTTCGGGCGACACCGTGATCGCCACCGACCTCGTGGCGCCCGGCTTCGACGAGCCCGGTGTGGAGTGCCTTGCCCAGGACGTGACGTCGTGGGAGCGCTGGTGCGAGCTGCGCGGGTGGATCGTGTCGCGACACGAGCGCCTCGACGTGTTGATGAACGTCGCCGGCTACCTGCGACCCGGCCGAACCGGGAGTCTCGCCGTCGCCGACATCGACCGGCACCTCGACGTCAATGTCCGGGGGGTCGCGTACGGCCTGCAGGTCGCTGCAGAACACATGGTCGGGGCCGGTGCGGGCCACGTGGTCAACGTCGCGTCGCTCGCCGGGATCGCCCCCATCCCAGGCCTCACACTCTACAGCGCATCCAAGTTCGCCGTGCGGGGACTCTCCCTCGCGGCCGCGATGGAGCTCGCGGAGCGGGGTGTCGCCGTCACGGTGGTCTGCCCCGATGCGATCGGTACGCCGATGCTCGACCTGCAGGTCGAGCATCCCGAGGCCGCGCTCACCTTCTCGGGCACGCGGGTGCTGAGCGCCGACGAGGTCGCCTCGATCGTGGTCGGGAGGGTGCTCCGGGAGCGACCGCTCGAGTGTGTGATTCCAGCCTGGCGTGGCGCGATCGCGCGTGTCGCGGGTGCGCTGCCCGGGGTCGCGAAGCACTCGGTCGAGCCGCTGCGGCGGATCGGAAGCCGCAACCAGGGCCGCTACCGCAAGGCGTGAGGTGTTCAGGCCGGTGTGACGAGCATCCGTCGTGCGAGGGGCAGCCCGAGCGCGACGTGCTGGCCCCGGATGGTGATGCGGACAGGCCCCTCGAAGGGCTCGAAGCCCATGACATCGAGCACGACGCCAGGCTCGACCCCGAGCGACGTCAGGTAGCGGAGCACGTCGGGTGACTGGTCGAGTGCCCGCTCGAAGCGCACCCGCGACGGCGCTGCCACGCTCGCCAGCGCCTCCCGCGCCTCGAGGTGCAGCTCGCCGCTCGCGTCGGGGATTGGGTCGCCGTGCGGGTCGAACCGCGGGTGCGCCAGGAAGGCGTCGATGCGCGAGGCGAGGCGGTCGCTGATCGCATGCTCGAGCAGCTCCGCCTCGTCGTGCACCTCATCCCACGTGTACCCGAGCGTCTCGACCAAGAAGAGCTCGATCAGCCGGTGGTTGCGGATCACGCGCAGTGCTCCGCGGCGGCCTTCTCCGGTGAGCGAGGCCCCGCGGTAGGACTCGTACTCGACGAGCCCCTCGTCGGAGAGGCCCTTGAGCATGCTCGTGACCGACGGCAGGGCGACACCCATGTGCTCGGCGAGCACCTTTGTCTTCACCCTGGCGCCTCCCTCGGAACCGAGGTGGTAGATCGCCTTGAGGTAGTTCTCGACAGTGATGGTCGGCATGGTTCAACCGGCCTGGGGTGCGGCATGCCGCAGGTTGGGTGAGCGGGTTCGGGGCACAAAGGTGGCCAGGTACATCGCGGCGCCGCTCAGCACGATCGCCCCGGTCGGGGAGACATCGAGCCAGGCGCCGAGGTACATGCCGACGACGGTCGACAGCGCGGCGACCGCAGTGGCCACGGCAAACATGCCGCGCATCGTCGAGGCGACCCGGTGTGCGGTGGCGGCCGGGAGCACGAGCAGCGCGACGATCAGCACCGAGCCTACCGCCTCGAACCCAGCCGTCGCAACGAGCGCCGCCAGGCACGAGAGCAGCAGCCTGACACGCCGCACGTTGAGGCCGAGCACCGGCGCCGCCTGCGCATCGAAGGAGGTCGCCGTGAACACGCGGTGCAGGACCAGCAGCGTCGCCGCGACGAGCAGCGCACTCGCCCCGAGCAGCCGCAGCGAGCCGTCGGACACGCCCAGGATGTTCCCGAACAGGACACACTGCGTGTCGATGTGCGCGCTCCGCACGAAGACGCTCAGCAGCACCACACCGAGCGCGAACATCGACGTGAAGACCACGCCAACGGCAGCATCGGACCGCACGCGTCGTCGCTCGAGCGCCTCGACCAGCGTTCCGGTCAGCAGTCCCGAACCCAGCGCCCCGAGCGCCATGACCGGCGCCGCGAGCGAGTCGCTGAGCATGAAGGCGATCACGATGCCCGGCAGCGCCACGTGTGCGAGGGCGTCTGACAGCAGGCTCATGCGGCGCAGGTAGAGGTGAATGCCAACCCAGGCGCACGGGAGCGCCGCGAGCAGGCCGGCCGACATGCCGCGCCACATCCACGCGCCCTGCTGCCAGGGCTCGACGAGCAGCTCGTGCAGCGTCATCGCGCAGCCACCGGCGTCGGGCCGAGCACCCGGGCAACCCGTCGGCCCAGCAGCACGAGCACGAAGACGGCCGCCGCGACCAGCACCATTGCCGGGCCGGTCGAGAGGCCCGAGGTCGCGTAGCTCGCCGCGGCACCGACCACGGCAGATGCCACCCCGATCCCACCCGAGATCGCCATCGCCGGGCCGGGTCGGCGCGTCAGCATCAGCGCCGCGCTCGGCGGGATCACCATCATCGCGCTGACGAGCACAACACCGACCGCGTGCATGGAGACCACCACCGTGGCGCCGAGGCAGACCATGAGGGCCGCGTCCACGACCCTGACATTGAGCCCGACCGACGAGGCGAACCCGGGGTCGAACGACGCCACCCAGAGCGGCCGACGACCTGCGACAAGAGCCGCGATCGTGACGGCCGCGACACCCGAGATCCAGCCGAGCTGGCTGCGGTCGACCGCGGCCGCGTTGCCAAAGAGGATGGTGCCCAGTCCGGACTGCTGGCCCGAGGGGTCGCGCTGCACGATCGAGAGCAGCAGCACGCCCGCCGCGAAGAAGACCGACAGCACGATCACGAGCGCGGCATCGGGGCGCGTTCGCGGCGCGCGCGAGAGGCGCCCGACGGCCCAGGCGGCGGCGAGCCCGCTCACCAGCCCGCCGCCGAGGATCGTCGCCGCTGACTTGGTCGTCGTGGCCATGAAGGCGACGCAGACGCCCGGGAGCGTCGCGTGGCCGACCACGTCTCCCAGCAGCCCCAGGCCGCGGGCCACCAGGATCACACCGACCACGCCGCAGGTGAGCCCGACCACCACTGACGCCAGCAGCGAGAAGGTCGCGAACTCGTACCTGAAGGCAAAGAGCTCGAGCGCCCGGAGCAGCCACTCGCTCACGGCGCCACCATCGACGAGCCGTCGTCGAACCGGGCGAGCCGTCCGCCGTAGGTCGCCTGGATGCGCGCCGGATCGAACACCTCGCCGACCGGGCCCTGCGCGACGGTGCGGCGGTTCAGGAGCAGTACGTCGTCGAACCAGGCGCGCACGGTCGCCAGGTCGTGGTGCACCACAATGATCGCACGGTCGCGGGCGCGCAGCTCCTGTAGGGTGCCCAGCAGTGCCTGCTCGGTCGCGGCATCGACGCCGGCAAAGGGCTCGTCGAGCAGCACGATGGCCCCGTCATGGGCGAGCGCGCGGGCCAGGAAGGCCCGCTGTTGCTGGCCACCCGAAAGGGCGCCGATCGGCCGATCGGCGAGTGCGGTGAGCCCGGTGCGCTCGAGCGCCGCGTCGATGGCCGCGTTGTCCTGCGGCCGGAGCCGCCTGAACCATCCGCAGTGCGGGAAACGACCCTGCGAGACCACGTCGCGCACCGTCACCGGGAAGTCCCAGTCCACCGCGCTCCGCTGCGGCACGTACGACAGGGCGCCGCGCCGCGGGTCGAGCGCGCTGCCGAACGACCGGATCTCGCCGGCCGTCGGCCTGAGCGCACCGACGAGCGCCTTGACGAGCGTTGACTTGCCGGCACCGTTCGGGCCGACAATGGCGCTGAGCCGCCCGGCCTCGAAGCGGGCATCGACGCCGTCGA
>JBILLP010000558.1:0-2727 GCA_044376025.1 Bradymonadia bacterium | reverse complement strand
GAGCCGGCGGGGCGTCAGGTAGGCCGACTGCGCCTTGCGTGCGGCGGCGGTGAGCGTCGCCTCGAGGTGCGCCTCGTACCAGCCCGAGATCGTCGCGTCGGTCGCCCCCTCGCGCGTGTCGAGCGCCAGCGGACCGAGCCCGTCGACGATGACCGCGGCGAGGCGTGGCAGGTCGCCTGCGCCAGCGCCGGCCGCCGCGAGCAGCTCGGCAAGGGGGCGGGGGAGCACGTCAGGCCGGCAGTCGCTCGATGTGGGCGCCCAGCGACTTGAGCTTCTGCTCGATGCGCTCGTAGCCCCGGTCGATATGCCGCACGTTGTAGATGGTGCTCTTTCCGCGCGCGGTCAGCGCCGCGAGGACAAGCGCCATGCCGGCCCGCACGTCGGGCGACTCGAGGGTTGAGCCGACCAGCGGCGAGCGGCCGCTGACCACGACCCGGTGCGGGTCGCAGAGGATGATCCGCGCGCCCATCGCGATCAGGCTGTCGGTGAAGAACATGCGCCCGTCGAACATCTTCTCGAAGAAGAGCACCATGCCCTCGGACTGCGTCGCCACGGTGATGGCGATCGACATCATGTCGGTCGGGAAGGCCGGCCACGGCCCGTCGTCGATCTTGGGGACCTGGTTGCCGAAGTCGTTCTGCACCCGGAGCGTCTGGTCTCCCGGTACGTGGAGGTGGTTTCCGCGGATATCGAAGTGCACGCCGAGCTTCTGGAAGACCTGCCCCACCATGCGGAGGTCCTCGGCGACCACATCCTCGATCGTGATCTCGGACCGCGTCATGGCGGCGAGGCCGATGAAGGAGCCGATTTCGAGATAATCCGAACCGATCCGGTGCTGGCCCTCCCAGAGGCCCTTGACGCCGTCGATGGTCAGGATGTTGGTGCCAACGCCGCCGATGCGGGCGCCGAGCGTGTTGAGCATGCGGCAGAGGCCCTGCACGTGGGGCTCGCAGGCGGCGTTGCGGATCGTGGTGCGGCCGCGGGCGAAGACGGCGGCCATGACGATGTTCTCGGTGCCGGTGACCGAGGGCTCGTCGAGGAAGATGTCGGTGCCGCGGAGCCTGTCACCCTGCACCCGGATCGCGTCGTTGAGGTCGACGGTCGCGCCGAGCGACTGGAACCCCAGGAAATGGGTGTCGAGCCGTCGCCGCCCGATGACGTCGCCCCCGGGTGGTGCGAGCGTGACGGAGCCAAAGCGCGCCAGCAGCGGGCCGGCGAGCAGGATCGAGGCGCGGAGCCGTCGGCAGAGGTCTGCCGGCACGTCTCCCGAGGTCACACCGCCGCAGTTCACCTCGACCGTGCGCTCGCCGGTCCAGCTCACCCGCCCGCCCATCGCGACCAGGATGTCGAGCATGGTCAGCACGTCCTCGATGCGCGGCACGTTGTCGAGCGTGACGGTCTGGTCGGTCAGCAGCGTGGCGGCGAGCACGGGCAGCACCTCGTTCTTCGAGCCGCCGGGCCGGATCGAGCCCGAGAGGCGCTGGCCGCCCTCGATGATGAACTTCTCCATGGAGCCTGTGTGGAACGGGTTGGGGGACGCGTCGCCCTGCCCGGGGTGGACGCCCGGGCGCGGGCGCCCGGGCGCATATCCGAACGCGATCGGCATGCCAACCACGTTGTCGGGCACCGGCCGCGCCGGCTCGTCAGGCGAGGGCGTCGCGGAGGATCTGCACCGGGTGCCGCGCGGTTCGCGCCGCGCCATCGTGGATCTGGTGGCGGCACGAGGTGCCCGCGGCCGCGACCAGCGTCGATGGCTCCGCCTTTCGCACCGCGGGGAAGAGCACCAGCTCGCCCATCGCCATCGAGACGTCGTAGTGGCGCGCCTCGTAGCCGAAGGAGCCGGCCATGCCGCAGCAGCCGCTCGGGATCACCTCGACGCGGTATCCGGG
This sequence comes from Bradymonadia bacterium, assembly GCA_044376025.1. Taxonomy (GTDB): domain Bacteria; phylum Myxococcota_A; class Bradymonadia; order REDH01; family REDH01; genus JBILLP01. Next base: position 838 of record JBILLP010000558.1, on the reverse strand, counting down.
CAGCGCGAGTGCCGCCACGGCGCCCTCGACGCCGACGAGCGCCTTCTGGTGGCAGTGGCCGTGCAGCAGCACCCTGCCCTCGACCCTGCCCCAGCGCCACGCGGCCGTCGGCGCGGCCCGGGCGACGAAGTCCTCGACGAGCATGACCTTCGTGGCGACCTCGCGCGCCTTGTCGCCCCATGCCACGCCGGCAAAGTCGACCGCCTCGTCGACCATCGTCAGCAGCGCCGACGGCTCGACGCCCACGATCGCCTCGACCTGCGGGAGCAGGGCGTGCAGCCGCTCCACGTTGGCACCGATCACGTCGCGCGCCTTCCGGGCAAATCCCTTGCTCAGGTAGGTGCGCCCCGACGGGCGGAGCCGCGGCGCGAGCACCTCGAACCCACCCGCCTCGAGCAGCTCGACGGCCGCGATGCCGACCTCGGTGTCGTACCGGTCGGTGAATTCGTCGACAAACAGGCAGACCTTGCGTTCGCGCGCCACCGGCGTCGGCCGCGCTGCGAACCAGTCGTGGAACGAGCGCGGAGAGAGCGCCGGCATCGTCCGCCGGTCCGAAATCCCGAAAACTCCCGACAATACCTTGCGGGTGACCCCGAGCCGTTGCCCCCAATTCGCCAGCCGCGCCACACCCGGCAGCGCCTGCACCGGCCGCGACCACTCGGTGACCTCTGCGAAGGCGCGGCTGCCGAGCCCAGCGCCGCGCGCATCGTGCCGCCCCTGCAGGTATTCGGTCTTGAGGCGCGCCATATCGACCGACGCGGGGCACTCGCTCTTGCACCCCTTGCACCCGACACACAGGTCGAGCGCCTCGCCCAGCTCGTCAGACGAGAAGAGGTCG
>JBILLP010000557.1:0-2733 GCA_044376025.1 Bradymonadia bacterium | reverse complement strand
GATGACCTGGAGCTGGGGATACCGCGCCTTGATCTCCGCGACGGTCTCGAGGACGCGGGCGGAGTGCCCGTGTGCGGTGTCGACCGTGATCACGTCGACGCCGGCCTCGACGAGCGCATCGACGCGCGCCTCGGTCTCTGCCGCGACGCCGACGGCAGCGCCGACCAGGAGCCGGCCAAGCCCGTCCTTGACCGCCTGCGGGTAGATCTCCGCGCGCTCGATGTCCTTGACCGTGATCAGGCCCTCAAGGCGACCCTGGTCATCGACGAGCAGCAGCTTCTCGATGCGCTCGCGCTGCAGGATCGACATGGCGTCGGTCATCGAGATGCCGACGCGGGCAGTGACGAGCTCGCGGGTCATGAAGTCCGCGACCGGCCGCGTGAGGTCCTTCTGGAAACGGAGGTCGCGGTTGGTGACGATGCCGACCAGCCTGCCGGCCTCGACGACGGGGACTCCGCTGATCTCGTTGCGCTGCATGATCGCGACGACGTCGGCGAGCGAGTGGCCCGGGCTGACCGTGATCGGGTCGACGATCATGCCCGACTCGGACTTCTTGACCTTGCGGACCTCAGCGGCCTGCTGTGCGATGGTGAGGTTCTTGTGGATCATGCCGATCCCGCCGTGCCGCGCCATGCAGACGGCGGTCGCGGCCTCGGTGACCGTGTCCATGGCGGCAGAGACGAGAGGCAGGTTCAGGCGAAGGCCGCGGGTCAGCCTCGTGCTGATGTCGGCGTCCTTGGGCAGGAAGTCGCTGTAGCGCGGCACGAGCAGCACATCGTCGAAGGTGAGGCATTCTCTTGGCGAAACCCTGGGCATAGGACCTCCGTGCATGCCGCGCCTCTCCTGCGACCGACCCGGAGAGACACGTCGATTGCGGCGCGCGTGTACGCGTGGCGGCCCGTTCGCGCAAACAGAAGTTGGGGCGCCGGCGCTACTCGACCGGGGGAGCCGACGGCCTCTGTGCGGCGCGCAGCCTCCAGACGAGCGCACCGACCGCCACCAGGGCCACCACCACGATGGCAAGCCGTGTCCGGTAGGTGTCGAGTGTTGCCTCGAGCTCCGGGAGGTTCTCATGGAAGGCCCACGCGAGCCCGAGGAGGGCGGCGTTCCAGAAGCCTGCGCTCAGCGTCGACCAGAAGCAGACCTGCGCGAGCCGCATCCCGGAGACCCCGCAGGCAACGAAGGCGACGGCGCGCAGCCCGGGCACGAACCGGTTCACGATGAGCGCGGGGATGCCGTAGGTCCTGAAGGTGGTGAGGGCCCGGGCGATCGCCGACTGCAGTTCCGGCGGCAGGCGATGCAGGTAGCTGCGCGCCCTGATGAAGTCCCCGATCTTCCACCCCGCGGCGGCGCCGATGCCTCCGGCGAGCGTGGCAACAAGCCAGACGAGCTGGATTGGCTCGCCGTGGAGGAGCATGAGGATGCCCCCGGCCACCACGAGCGCGTCGCCCGGGATCGGCGGTGCCACGGCTTCACCGATCGAGCCGAGCAGCAGCAGGAACCACCCCCACGCCTCGGGCAGGTCGCGCGCCCAGGTGACCCAGCGCTCAATCATGCCACCCCTGCCCCGTCGCGTTGACCGTCCCCGGGGTGGCTGGTATCGCGGCGCCCCCGCTCGCTGGGCCACGCCCGAACACCAAGCTGAGATTCGAGATGACCATCCGCGTCCGATTCGCGCCGAGTCCCACTGGCTACCTCCACATCGGTGGTGCGCGCACCGCGCTCTTCAATTGGCTGTACGCTCGGCACACCGATGGCAAGTTCCTGCTCCGGATCGAGGACACCGACCTCGAGCGGTCGACCGAGACCAGCATGCAGGCGATCCTCGAAGGCCTCGCCTGGCTCGGGATCTCGCACGACGAGGACATCGTCATCCAGTCGACGCGCCGCGACGAGCACCTCCGGCTGGCGCACCGGCTGCTCGACGAGGGCAAGGCCTATCGATGCTACTGCACGGCCGACGAACTCGAGAAGATGCGGGAGCAGGCGCTCGCCGAGGGGCGCAAGCCCAAGTACGACGGACGGTGGCGTGACCGAACGGACGCGCCGGCCGGAGACGTGCCGCACACCATCCGGTTCAAGATGCCGACCGAGGGGTCGACGACGATCCCGGACATCGTGCTCGGCGACGTGACGGTGTCCCACGAGGAGCTCGACGACCTGATCATCGTGCGCTCGGACGGCACCCCGACCTACAACTTCGTGGTGGTCTGCGACGACGCGTTCATGAACGTGAACCATGTGGTCCGCGGGCAGGACCACATGAGCAACACCTTCAGGCAGTGGCACATCTACCACGCCCTTGGACACGAGCCGCCCCGCTTCGCGCACCTTCCGCTCGTCGACGGCCTGTCGAAGCGCAAGGGCTCGGCCTCGGTGCAGCACTACCGTGACATCGGGTACCTGTCCGAGGCGGTCGTCAACTACATCGCCCGGCTCGGCTGGTCGCACGGGGATCAGGAGATCTTCTCGGTCGCGGAGCTGATCGAGGCCTTCGACCTGGTCGACGTCAACCGCGGCTCGGGCAAGTACGACGAAGACAAGATGGCGTGGGTGAACACGCAGTGGATGAAGCGGCTCGAGTTGCCGGTGCTTGCGGAGCGGACGCTGCCCTTCCTGGCGGCGCGCGGGATCGAGACGAGCGTCGATGCGCGGCTGCTCGCGCTGGTCGATTCGCTGCGCGAGCGCTCCGCGAACCTGGTGCAGCTGGCCGACGGCGCGGTGTTCGCGTGG
>JBILLP010000556.1:0-2740 GCA_044376025.1 Bradymonadia bacterium | reverse complement strand
CCGGACCACGAATCGCTGGTGTCCCTGCGCGTCCCGCGTCGCGTTCACGGTGGTCTTGAGGCCGCCCGCGCGAAGTGAGTCGCTGACCCGCTGCGCCTGATCCCAGTTCGAGGCTGAGCCTGCCTCGAAGTCGAAGGTGCCGTTGGTGGCGACGCTTCGCTGAAGTGTCCTCGGCGGCGCCTCCTGCGTCGGAGGAGCATCAGCCGCACGCCCTGCCGGGGCGGGCGGGGTCGCGGTCGCCCCGGTCCCGCTCACCGAGCCTGTGCCTCCGGTGTGTGCGGGCGCCGGCACCGGCGTCGCCGACGCCGTCACGGGCCGCGCGGGGCCGACAGCCTCGGCGCCAGAGCCGTTGCCATCGCTCGGCAGCTCGCCGTCAGCCGGCAGTTTCGTCGGGGTCGGCGCCTGGGCCACCGTCGACGGCGCGGCAGCCGCGCCGCTGCCCTCCGCAGACGACCGCCCGCGTCGGCCGCGCGAGTCGGGGATCTTGTCGAAGAGCGTGAAGGTCTCCTCGGGGATCGGGGCTTCGACCCGCTCGACACTCGGCGGATTCACCGAAGACACCTCCGACGGCCCGAACTCGACCGACTTCGGCATGTGTCGCCCAACCACGACGCCCCCGGCGAAGGCACAACTGATGGCCGTGAGCGTCAACACCATGCGCCAGGGAGCCCCGGTGCTTGCCGGACGTTGCGGAGTGGCCGACTTCTTCTTCGCCATGGTCAACCTGACGGCTCGTATCCTGTGAATCGCGATTCGCCGCACATGTCGCACATCCACGGTGCCTGGTCAAAATGGCGGCGTCAGCGCTCGCGCAGCGCGGGATGCATACCGACAATCCGGAGCGGAGGTCCTTCGGTCAGCTCGAGAACATCACCGAGGGCGAAGCTGAACTCGAGGTAGGGTCCATCGATGTAGACTCGACCGTCGGTCATCCGGCTCCGGATCTCGAGTCCCTCGCGAAGGTGACGCACGCCGCGGAGCAGTTCGTACCGCCCGAGCTTGGGCGCATAGGGCTCCCGCACGAAGTACTGGATCAGCGCGCCCTCAAGCGGCATGACCGTGCCGCCTGCGGAGCGGATGCCGCCGGTCGAGCCCGCCGGCGTGCTGATCCAGATGCCGCTCGACGCCTGGGCCTCCGCACGACGCCCGGCACGGATCACGTACCGTGACATCGCGGCTGGGTTCTCGTTGGTGACGAGGATGTCGTTGAGACAGGGGAAGGGATACCGGACCCCATTCACGAAGATCGAGATCCGGTGCAGCGTCACGTGATGAGCGCGGCCCGCGATCAGGTCCTCGACCACGCCGCGCAGTCCCTCCGCGTCGCAAGCGCAGAAGTAGCCGACCGAGGTCTCCGGATCGGAGTTCACACCGAGCAGCGGCGTACGCTCGAGTCGATGCGAAACATCCAGCACGGTCCCGTCACCGCCGACCGCGAGCACGAAGTCGGTGTCGGCCTCGGGGCCCGCAAACTCGGCCCGGGTGAGCAGCTTCGCCCTGACTCCCGCGGCGTCGAGCTCGTGGAGCGTCCGGTCGAGCGAGGCCCTCTGGCGTGCGGCGCCGGCCTCGAGCGCGTCGAACGCGGACGCATCGCGACGTCGGAGTTCGTCGACAACCGAGGGCTGCGACTCGCGAAGCACATCGAGCTTCGGGGTCTTTGCGACGACCAGCGCCCTCATCTCGCCACCGTTGGCTCGCCGCCGAACCACTGTCGCACGGTACCCTCTGCCGGCTTGCCCCTCGGGGAGTAGCCGTTGTCCCGGGCTCCGCCTTCGCCGAACCAGTTCCAGATGAAGACCCCACCGAGCTCGGGGACCGCAGACCAAGCCTCGCGGAAGGCATCATAGAGCCGCAACTGCGCGGCAAGGTCGACCGGCTCCGTGCGGGTGTAGTCCCAAGGGAACCTCGCCGCGGCAGTCTGGGACACGTAGCCGGCTTCGGTGATCAGGACAGGCCTCGCCCACTGCTGCGAGAGGGCTCGCAGGTCCGAGACGATCGGCCGCCAGGTCGCGACCAACTGCGCGACCTCAGGCGTCACGTCGGGCGAACGACTCAGCTCGTGGTAGGCCGTGACACCGATCAGGTCGACGTCAGGCCAGAACGCGACGGAGCGGTAGTTGTCCCAGTTCGCGCTGTACGTGACGAGCCCGCCGAACCTGCTGCGAACGTCTCGAATCAGCTCCTGCCAGTTCGAGGTGAAGCCCTGCATCGATCCGAGCTCGCTGCCGACGCAGATGGCAGCGACCCCGGTGCGCGACGACAGATCCGCGTAGTGCGCGACGAAGCGGCCATAGGACTCAAACCACGCAGAAGGCTCCGTTGGTGCCAACCGCCCGCGCCACTCGCCCTGGGCGCGCTGCTCGAGAGCCACGATCGGGAAAATCATGACCTTGAGACCAAGCGCATGGGCCGAGGCGACGGCGCGCACGACATCGGCATCCGGAGGGGACTCACCGGAGCGAGGAGCGACTGCGACGGCCCGCACGTCGCGCTGCGACCACGAAACCACGAGCGAGACCCAACCGGCACCGCTCGCCGCGATTTCCCAGAGCAGGCTCTCATAGGTCCGAGAAGGCTGCTGGAAGTGCAAGCCAAGCGCGACTCCGCGCATCGGCGCCGCCGCAACGATCGCTTGCGGGTCAGGCCGGACGTCGGTGGCGTGGGCAGTGCTGGCGGCTCCTGACAGGGCCGCGGCGGTCAGGGTTGCGGCGATGGCGCACCGCAGCAGCGGGCTCATCGG
>JBILLP010000097.1:0-8880 GCA_044376025.1 Bradymonadia bacterium | reverse complement strand
GACAGGCTTTGCCGGCACCCCGTATCATCGACGGGCTTCGGCGTGAAGCGAAGACGAGACCGTTGGACTCAACTCGGTGGGAATCAGCATGCGAAACTGGATGGTGGCAGCGTGGGTGACCGGAGCCTTGGCGGGCTGTGCGAAGTCGGAGCCGGCCGCTCCTGCGGAGGCGCCGGCGGCGGCTCCTGCGGCAGCAGAGGGCACGGGCGCAGCGCCGGCGGCTGAGGCGCCGAAGGCGGCAGAGGGCACCGGGGCGGCTCCGGCGGAGCCCGGCGGCGCGGCCGACACCCTCGACAACGGGGTCTACAGCTCCGCCAAGTTCAACATCCGGTTCAGGCTCCCCGAGGGATGGAAGAAGATCGAGTTCGGCAAGGGTCCGAGCGACGGCTCGGGCGCGGCGCTCCCGGGCATCACCGGCCCGACGAAGGACTCGATCACCTTCGAGGGTCCGCCGAACTCGGGCATCCGCATGATCGTGGCGAACACGCAGTCGATCCAGCTCGCGGGCAACAGCTTCGCGAACCTCGACGAGCGGGTCGGCTTCGACAGCGTCAACATCATCCCCGAGAAGTCGCAGGGACGCGCGTTCAACGGAGTCCCCGGCTACCGCACCGAGGGTGACGCCAAGGAGCGCTCCGCGAACATGCCGGTGTACTTCATCGCGCAGGCGCTCGAGCTGCCGGGCAAGCCGACCATGGTCACGATCTTCGTGCCGGCGGCCAACTACTTCGTCCACAGCGACGCGATGAAGGCAGTCCTCGACTCGATCGAGGTGCTGAACCTACGCCAGCCCTGACGCGCGCAAGGCTGAGCGGGGCGGGGACCCATGGGTGATCGAGCGAACAGGCCTCCGCGCCGCTCCGACCGTGTCGACAGGCCGCCGGACCCAGATGCGGCCAGCGCGGACCACGCCCTGCGGGTTCCCTTTGACGAGGCCGCCGAACAGGCGCTGCTCGGAGCGGTCCTCTTCGACCCGGAGGTGTTGCGTGCGGTCGGCAGCCTCGTCGGCGTCGAGGACCTCTACCTCGAGAGCCACAGGGCGATCTACCGTGCCATGCTCGACCTCGAGGCGTCGAACACGGCGATCGACACCGTGACGCTCGCCCAGGTGCTCCGGGAGCGCGACGAGTACACGTTGATCGGCGGCGGCTCCTACCTCGTAACGCTCGGCGGTGCGGTCCCGACGGCGTCCAACGCGGCGATCTATGCCAAGCTCATCCGCGAGAAGTCGGCGCTCCGGGCCGTGATCGCCTTCGCGCGGCAGGCGATCTCCGACGCGAGCGGCCAGGTCGAGAAGGTGCCCGAACTGCTCGACCAGGTCGCCCAGCGCGCCTTGGCGCTGTCGATGCGCGGCGGCCAAAGCAACCTCGTCTCGATCAGCCAGGCGCTGTCGCAGGCAATCCAGCGCGTGCAGCTCCTGGAGGCAGATGGCGGCCGCAACGCCGGCGTCACCGGGGTGCCGTCAGGCTTCCATGCGCTCGATCGCATGACGGCCGGCTGGCAGAAGGGCGACCTCGTGATCCTCGCCGCCCGCCCAGGCATGGGCAAGACCGCCTTCGCGCTCAATGCGCTCTCGAATGCCGCCATCGATCGCCGCGGGCCTGTCCCGGGCGTGATCTTCTCGCTCGAGATGCCGCGCGAGCAGCTCGCGATGCGCATGTGGTCGTTCACCTCGGGCGTCCAGATGGAGAAGCTCAAGTCGGGCCGGGTTGATGCGGACTGGAGCAAGCTCTGGCCGGCGGTCACCACGCTGCACAACGCGCCGATCTTCATCGATGACACCCCAAGCCTCCCCGTCGCGGAGATGATGCGAAAGTGCCGCCAGCTCAAGCGGGAGCACAACATCGGCATCGTCATGGTCGACTACCTGCAGCTCATGCGGGGCTCATCGACGCGCCGCGATGCCAACCGGGAGCAGGAGATCTCGGAGATCTCGCGCAGCCTCAAGGCGATCGCCAAGGAGCTCGAGGTGCCGGTGATCGCGCTCTCACAGCTCAACCGCGGGGTCGAGAGCCGCACCGACAAGCGCCCGATGCTGTCTGACCTCCGCGAGTCGGGTGCCATCGAGCAGGATGCCGACATCATCATCTTCCTGTACCGCGACGACTACTACGAGCAGCTCAAGGGCGGCACCAAGGACGCCAAGGCACCCCAGAAGCCGACGCGCTGGAACGACGACGATCACAGCACCACCGAGGTGATCATCGCCAAGCACCGGTCCGGCGCGACCGGCAAGGTCGAGGTGATGTTCCAGAAGAGCCTGACGCGCTTCACGAACATGCACACCGACGTGCCGCCGCCGCCGACCGACGCCGATGCGCCCCCCCACCTTCGCACGCCCGGAGTGCAGGCCGACTACCCGCCCCCCGGGCCTGACGTCGGCTCCGACCCCCTGCCCCCGATCGACGACGGCTCACCCTTCTGACCGCACCCGCCCTTGGCCGCGCCGCCGCGGGATGCTAGGCGCGCGCCGCCTTGCGCGGTGCAGGGCCAACGCAGCGAGTGGGCCATGAAGTTCTTCATCGACAGCGCCGACATCGGAGAGATTCGCGAAGCCACGGCCATGGGCATGGTCGACGGCGTGACCACCAACCCGTCGCTCGTCGCCAAGACAGGCCGACGCTTCGAGGATGTGCTCCACGACATCTGCGAGGCGGTCGACGGCCCCATCTCCGCGGAGGCGGTCAGCGAGACCGCAGAGGAGCTTCTCGCCGACGGGCTCCGCCTCTCGGCGATCCACCGCAACATCGTCATCAAGCTGCCGCTCAACGCCGCCGGCCTCAAGGCCTGCCGCGAGCTGACCAACCGCGGCATCCGCACCAACGTCACGCTCTGCTTCTCGCCCGCGCAGGCGCTGCTCGCGGCCAAGGCCGGCGCAACCTGGGTGTCGCCCTTCGTCGGCCGCCTCGACGACATCGGCCACACCGGCATGGATCTCATCAGCCAGTGCGTGACGATCTACGGCAACTACCCGAACCTCAAGACCGAGGTGCTCGTGGCGTCGGTCCGCCACCCGCTGCACGTCGTCGAGGCGGCGCTGATGGGTGCCCACGTCGCCACGATCCCCTTCTCGGTGATCGGGCAGCTGCTCAAGCACCCGCTCACCGACATCGGCATCGAGAAGTTCAACAAGGATTGGAAGAAGGTCCCGTCGTAACCGCCGCGCAGACCCTGTGCCTGCGCCGCACCGGGTGACATTGCGCGGCGGCTGACTACAGTCCCGGCTTCCTGCACCCGAGGTCCGCGCGATGATCGGTCGCCTGTTTCTGCTCTTCACCGTGGGCTCCTTCGTGGAGCTCTACCTGCTGCTGAAGGTCGGCGCCCTCATCGGCACGCCGGCCACGATCGGCCTTGTGCTGCTGACGGCCTTCGTCGGCGCGAGGCTGATCCGCAGGGTGGGTGGCCAGACGATGCAGAAGCTTCGCGAGGACCTCGCCGCAGGGCGCGTGCCGACCGAGGCGCTCGCCGACGGGCTCTGCGTGCTGCTCGCCGGCGCGCTGCTGATCACGCCCGGTGTGCTGACCGACCTGACAGGCCTGGCGCTGCTCTGGGGTCCGACGCGCAGGCTGGCGCGCGGGCTGATGGTGCGCTGGCTTCGTCGCTGGTTCAAGGTCAGGGTCGCCTCGCCGGGGGGTGGGTTCGGCACGGTCTTCACGGCGGGCGGCTTCGGTCGCGCGTCACGGGGGTTTGGCGGGGGGGCGCGGGGCGGTCGGCAGGCCTCGCGTGCAGACGTCTTCGAGGGGGACTTCACCTCGTCGTCGCGCGGTGGCGACCAGGCGAGGGTCTACCGGCCCGGCGACGTGATCGACGTCACGCGTGACACGTCCGGGGGCGGCTGAGCGTGTCGCAGAACCGACCACACGACTCGTTCGATCCGGGGCGCTCGGGGGAGTTCCCCCGGAGCGTCGACGAGTCGACCTACGCGGCGTCCCTGCCGCTGGTGCGCTATGGCACGACGGCGATCCGTGCGATGTCGTCGATGCGCCCGGGCGCCATCTACCGGGCGCTGTCCGCGCTGCTGACCGTCGAGGGCGCGCCGGTGCTCGCCGTGGTGGTCGGGCTGCTGATGGCCCGGTTTGGCCCCGGCGCGGGCCTGCATGAGATCTCGCTGACGGCGCTCGTGCCGCCGACGGCCAACCCGGGCGTGGTGGTGCTGGCTGGCGTGTCGGTGCTGTCGGTGCTGTCGCTGCTCCGGGGCGTGCTCGACGCGGCCGCCTACACCTCGATCCGGAGCGCGGTCGAGGGGGGCGACGGTCCCCGGTGGCGCGACACCAGGGCGCGCATCCCGACCTACGTCGCGCTGGCGCTGGCGCAGTTCTCGGTGGTCGCCGCGGGCATGATGTTCGCGATGCCGCTGGCCAACGTCATCTGGCGCGAGCGGGCCGAGCTGGGGTCCGACGTGCGCCTCGACCTGCTGCTGGCGGCGTCGGTGGGGCTGGTGGTGTTCATCCAGGCGGCGACGCAGTTCGTGATGGCGATCGCGCGCGGCCATGCGGTGTGGCGGCACACCTTCTTCGCCGCGACGATCGCGACGGCGGTCGCCGCGCCGGCCCGCGACATCCGGATCTTCGGGCGGCTGCTGCTCGGCTGGACCGCCGCGCGGACCTTCTTCGTCAATGTGGGTGCCTGGTTTGTCTACCTGGCAGCCGACGCGGTCTCGACGATGGTGTCGCCGGTCGGCCTCGCGCTGCGGCTCGCCGCGCTCGTCGCGGTGGCGGTCGCGGCCTGGGCGGTGATGATGTGGTTCGACGCGGTGATGGTCGCGGTCTCGGGCCAGCGGCTGGGAGACCTCTCCTGGTACGGGGGGCGGCTGCAGCGTCCGCGACGCGACGCCAGTGACCCGGCCCTAGAGCCGCCGGTGGCGGGCTGGTACGGGGCAGAGGGCGACCCCTCGGTCAACATCTTTGGCTACGACCAGGTGCTCGGGCTCGCGGGCGAGGCGCCGACGACCGCAGAGCCGGTGCCCGTGCCGGTGGTCGACCCGCCGAAGGTCAGGGTCGCGGACCCGCTCGCCTGGCTGCGTGCCTGGGCCGAGGGTGGGGCGGCCTGTGTCGATGGGGAGGCCTCGCGCCTCGAGCCGGCGTCGTACCGGACAGCCGCCGGAACGCTCGAGAAGGTGCGCCGCGGCGCGGCTTGAGGCTCAGTCGTCGTCGGCGAGGTCGCTGATGTCGATGATGATGACCGTGCTGCCGTGGTTCTCCTCTTCGTCAGGAGACCGGGACGGCCGGTCGGCGTCCTGGTGGGAGGGCCACGGGGTCGGGGCGTGCAGGGGAATCGGCTGGTACCGCTCCTCACGCTCCTGCTGCCGCCGACGCTGGTCCTCGAGGATCACGTGCTCTGGGATGAACGGCCGCTTGTTCATGACGGCGACTCCAGCGTTGGGTGAGGTTGCCGAGATGCAATCCTCACACTGGGGTGTGTTGTAACACTCAGCCGAGTCGGGTGCAAACGGGTGTTCGGTGAACTCAGGCCCGGATGTTCGACGGCGGTACCGGAACCTCGCCACGCTGGCACAGGTAGGCAAACGACACCGCCACGTAGAACATCGGCATCGTCACCAGGAGTGCCGGGATCAGGCATGCGAGCAAGCTGACGACGAGGATCGGCACGAAGAGCAGGTAGACGAGGAACAGGTCGAGGCGCGCACCCTCGCTCAACTGCCAGCTCCGCTTGAGCGCCGCGACCGCGCCGAGCCCCTCGTCGACCATCGCGGCGTTGCCGAAGGTCAGCGCCACCGCGACGATGATGCCCGGGATGATCAGCAGCAGGGTGCCGCCGAGGACCGCCAAGCTCATCAGGAGTGCGAAGCCGACGAGCCGCCCGAGCAGCGGGGTGATGCCCGCGAGCTCAGACAGCTCGACCCTCTGGCCGCGCGCCGCGGCCAGGGTGAAGCGGGTGGCCGCGCCGGCAAACAGCAGGCCGAGCGCGACCTGGATGAGCGAGCCGACGAGCGTGGCCGCGGCCGTCACGACCGAATCCCCGACCAGCCCGGCGACGGCGGTCAGTCCGAAGGTGACCGCATACCCAACCGCGGTTGACAGCAGGTAGAGCCCCACGATCGGCAGCGTGACGCTGGCGAAGTGGCCGGTGACAAGCCCCCAGGCGTACGAGATCGCCTCGACAGCGCTCCATGCGACGGGCTGGCCGGGGGCGGGGGCACCCTGAGCGGCGGGCCACGGCGCGTGGTCGGCCGGTGCCGCCCAGGGGTCAGCGCCGCGCGCGGCCGGGTGTCTCGGTGTGTCCGGTCCAGCCATGGCTCCCTCCCTACGGCGGCAGGCGCTCCGGGTAGCGCCGTGCCAGGTTGTCGTAGACCAGCGTCATCGTCGTCATCAGCACCGGCAGCCCAAAGAAGGCCGAACCGATGCCCAGGGTCACCACCTGCAGGATGCTCAGCGCCAGGTTGGCGAGCAGCCCCCAGAGCAGGATCTCGAGGCGGTGACCCTCGGTGAGACGCCACGACAGCGCGACGGCGTCGGTGCCGCTGAGCCCGCGGTCGATGATCGGGATCGGGAAGAAGGCCAGCAGCGTCATCAGGGCCAGCCCCGGCAGGTAGCAGGCCATGAGGCCGACGAGGGTCGCGAGCTGCCACCAGGTCAGCCCGACCGCCATCGGCCAGAGGTCTGTGATGCCGGTGCGCAGCAGGCCAAACCCGGCAGGCTGCCCACGTGCCGCGGCCATCGCGATGCGCCAGATGCCGCCGAAGATGAGCCCCGACAGCAGCAGTGTTGCCAGCAGCCCGATGCCCACGCCGAAGCCGAGGTCGATCAGCGCCTCGAGGAGCTGTGTCGGGTCGCTGTTGGCGTCGAGGTCGGTCAGCAGCGCAGCGAGGTGGGACATCAGGACGAGGCTCCCCGCGATGAAGACCGGGGACAGCGAGGCAAGGAGCGCCAGCCCGATCGGGAGCCCGGTCTGTGCGAAGTCCCGCACGACGAGCCGCGTTGCGGCGACGAGCGAGCCGGCGATGTCGAGATCACCCCGGTCGCGACCGGGGTGCAGGGTCGAAGCTGCCATGGCGCTGCCTCATCGAAGGTCTCATGGGCGTACCAGCCCGCGACGGCCAGTGGAAGCGCCACGCTGCGAGGGCACCCCATCGCCGCGTCGCGCCACGCGTTTGCTTCGCCTCCTTGCCGCTCGCCGCGCGATGCCGTACACGCGCCACCCGCCCGGCCCAGTGCCGTCGGGGCAAGGGCGACCGAGGTGCCGGGAACGAACGTGACCGCCGTCTGCACCACGCGCGTGGCGCACCACTCCGTACGCGATCTGTGCGGAGCGTTCCCTGGGGCCGCCCGCGACGGCCTGTCGGTGCTGTGGCGCGACGCCGCTGGCGGCTGGTTCGTCGCAGACCGGCCGGTCGTGGCCGTCAAGGCGTGCGGTCCGCGTCGGTGGGAGATCCTGCGGCGTGAGGTGGGTGGCAGGGCGTTCGAGGTCGTCTCGGACCCGGGCCTCGAGCCGGTCGCCATGCCGCGCTGGTGGACGGGCCTGGCGTTCGATGAAGAGGTCGAGGGCGACTGGGTGCCCTTTGGTGCCGCCCGGGCGACGCTCTTCGGCCGCACCCGTGGCGTGCTGCCCGATGGCCGCGGCTTCGAGCAGACAGTCGAGGGGTTGAGCCCGGTCGAGCCGGGTGCGGGCCCCGGGCCTGCCGCGGCGCCGCAGGGGGTGCCCCCGCGCTACGCGGAGCTGGTCGGTCGGGCGATCGAGGCCTGCGAGTCAGGGCGGCTCGAGAAGGTGGTCGTGTCGGGGACGCGTGACGTCGCGGCCGACCGGTGCGTGGCGGTGGCGACGGCGCTTTCGCGCCTCGCGGAGCGGTTCGAGGGCTGCTCGGTCTTCGGGTTCGCCGTGGGGGACCAGGTCTTTGCGGGCGCCACGCCCGAGCTGCTCGTCGGGGTCAGCGACCGCCGTGTTGCGAGCATGGCGCTCGCCGGCTCCGCGCCGCGGGGCGGAGCGCACGACGCGGCCCGGATCGAGGCGCTGGCGTCGAGCCTCAAGGAGCAGGCGGAGCACGCCTTCGTGCGGCACGCGGTCGCGGCGCGGCTCGGGCCGCTCTGCGACGAGGTCTCGACGACGCCCTCGCCGCGGGTCTGGACACTGCCGAACATCCACCACCTGCGCTCCGACGTCACGGCGGTGGCGCACGACGGCGTGGGCATCCTCGACCTGGCGGAGCGGCTCCAGCCGACGCCGGCGGTCTGCGGGATGCCGCACGAGGCGGCCCGGGCGTTCATCCGCTCCGCCGACGGACCGTCGCGCGGCTGGTACGCGGGGTCGGTCGGCTGGGTCGATGCCTCGGGCAACGGCGAGCTGGCGGTGGCGCTGCGCAGCGCCTTGATCGGTCCGCGGGGGGCGAGGCTGTTTGCCGGGGTCGGCGTGGTCCGCGGCTCGGACATCAGCGCGGAGCTCGCGGAGACCGACGCCAAGTTCTCGGTGATGCTCGACGCGCTCCGACCCGAGGCGCCGTGAGCCTGCCGCCGTCGCTGGTCGCGGCGTCGGCGCTCGTGCGCGGCTGGCGCGCCGCCGGCGTGCGGCATGTCTGCGTGTCGCCCGGCTCGCGCAGCGCGCCGCTGGCGCTCGCGCTCTCCGCGGCGCGCGACCTCGAGGTCACGGTGCACCTCGATGAGCGCACGGCCGCCTTCGTGGCGCTCGGGATTGCCCGGGGTGGCCGCGAGCCCGTCGTGCTGGTCTGCACCAGCGGCAGCGCGGTGGCGAACTGGCTGCCGGCGGTCACCGAGGCAGACGCCTCGCACGTGCCGCTGATCCTGGCCTCTGCCGACCGCCCGCCCGAGCTGCGCGACCGCGGCGCGGGCCAGACGATGCCGCAGGCGGGCATCCTTGCCCCGTTCGTACGCTGGTCGTTCGACGCCGACACGCCCGACGCCTCGACCC
>JBILLP010000555.1:0-2748 GCA_044376025.1 Bradymonadia bacterium | reverse complement strand
CCGGCACTCGAATCGATCGCCCAGGCGCTGCACGACCGCCCGGGCGCCTGCTGGCTCGCCTGGTGCATGTTCTGGCTCCCCGGTGCCTTCGCCCGCGCGACCGTCGCCCTCGCCACCGGGCAGACGCCTGGCTTGGTGGTCTCCCGCACGCGGCTCGTCGGCAGCGGGTCGCTGCCCGCCCATCGTCGCAGCCTGGCCCTCCATGAGCTGCTCTCGGTCGCCGGGCCGGCGCTGCTGTGGGTGACCCTGCTCGTCTCCGCCGTGTCGAGGAGCGGCAGAGGCGTGCCAGAGCGCCTATCCGCAACGACGCTCGCCCGGATGGGCCAGGCCCCGGGCTCACTCCGGGCTCCGTTGCAGACCGGAGGGGTTCGTGGTACCCGCGCCGGGTCCCCGCGGCCCCCCGGCGCATGAGTGATCCGAGGCAGTCATCCGAAGGTTTCCTCCTTGCCTGCTTCCGGGCAAGGCTCGGCAACGAAGGCCTCCAGCACGGCCGGTCCCACGCGACGCCCCCAAGGCGCCTCAGCCCGGACGCGCATCCCTCGCCTCGGGGACCTGCAGGGCGCTCCCCCGGTCCGCGGCGCGGTGCACTGCCTCCCACCAACCCTCGACCCTCCCCCTGTAGCAGGTCCCGATGACGCCGTTCGACCCCCGAACCGCCAAGGATGTCCTCAAGTTCGCCGCCGACGAGCGCGTCGAGTTCGTGGACCTCAAGTTTACCGACCTCCTCGGCACCTGGCAGCACGTCGGGATGCCCTACAGCCAGTTGACCGAGGGCTTCTTCGAAGACGGCAAGGGCTTCGACGGCTCCTCGCTCCGGGGTTGGCGGTCGATTGAGTCGTCGGACATGCTGCTCAAGCCTGACCCGCGGACTGCCCGGCTCGACCGCTTCTTCGACCGCAAGACGCTCAGCCTGACGTGCGACGTCTTCGATCCCGTCACGGGCCGGAGCTACGAACGCGACCCTCGCGCGGTGGCGCAGCGCGCAGAGGACCACCTCCGCGCGAGTGGCATCGCCACCCACGCCTACTTCGGTCCTGAGGCCGAATTCTTCGTCTTCGACGACGTGCGCTTCGATTCGAGCATCAACCGCTCCTTCTACCAGGTCGACTCCGACGAGGGCCGCTGGAACTCCGGCCGCGATGAAGGTCCCAACCTCGGCTACAAGCCGCGCGCCAAGGAGGGCTATTTCCCCGCGGCGCCCTACGACCGGCTGCGTGACCTCAGGCACGAGATGGTCGCCGAGCTCGAGGGGCTGGGCATCGAGGTCGAGACTGAGCACCACGAGGTCGCGACCGGTGGCCAGTGCGAGATCGACATGCGCTTCGACAGCCTCGTCGCGATGGCCGACAAGCTCCAGTGGTTCAAGTACGTCGTGAAGAACGTGGCGTTCCGGCACAACCGCACGGCCACCTTCATGCCCAAGCCGCTCTTCGGCGACAACGGCTCGGGCATGCACACCCACATCAGCCTCTGGAAGGACGGCAAGCCGCTGTTCGCCGGGGACAAGTATGCCGGCCTGTCCGAGATGGCGCTCCACTTCATCGGAGGCATCCTTCACCACGGACCGGCGCTCGTCGCCCTCACCAACCCGACCCACAACAGCTACCGGCGGCTCGTCCCGGGCTTCGAGGCCCCGATCAACCTCGCCTACTCGTCGCGCAACCGCAGCGCCGCCATCCGCATCCCGATGTACAGCAGCAGCCCCAAGGCCAAGCGCATCGAGTTCCGGACACCCGACCCCTCGTGCAATGCCTACATCGGCTTTGCCGCGATGCTGCTCGCCGGTCTCGATGGCATCGAGAACCGGATCAACCCCGGCGAGCCAGCCGACAAGGACATCTACGCGCTCTCGCCCCAGGAGCGTGCAGGCATCCCGGCAGTCCCCGGCTCGCTCGAGGGTGCCCTCGAGGCGCTGGCGCGCGACAACGCCTTTCTTCGCAAGGGCGGCGTCTTCGATGGCGACATGATCGACGCCTGGATCCAGTACAAGCTGGAGCGCGAGGTGCAGCAGCACCGCTCGCGGCCGACTCCGCTCGACTTTGAGCTCTACTTCGACTGCTGAGCCCGCGTTGACACGTCGGGCGCCGGACCGTAGCGCGCCCGACCTCTGGGATTCACCCCTGCCATCGCCCGAGTCTGCTCATGTCTGAAGGTATCATTGACGTCGCCATCGTCGGGTCGGGTGCGGCCGGCCTCACCGCCGCCATCTACGCCGGCAGGGCAAACCTCTCCCCTGTGCTGTTTGCCGGGACGCAGCCGGGCGGACAGCTCACGATCACGACCGAGGTCGAGAACTACCCCGGCTTCGAGCACGGCATCCTCGGCCCCGAGCTGATGGACGTGATGACCCGCCAGGCACAGCGCTTTGGTACCGACTTCAGGTACGCCACCGTCGAGCGGGTCGACTTCAACGTGTTCCCCCGCAAGCTCTACCTCGATGACGGTTCGGTCGCCGAGGCCCACACGGTCATCATCGGAACCGGGGCCTCTGCCAAGTACCTCGGCCTGCCTTCGGAGCAGCACCTCAGCGGCTACGGCGTCTCCGCCTGCGCAACCTGCGACGGGTTCTTCTTCAGGGAGCGTCCGGTCGCGGTCGTCGGGGGCGGCGATACCGCGATGGAGGAGGCCAGCTACCTCGCCAAGATGTGCAGCGAGGTGCTCCTGATCCATCGCCGCGACTCCTTCAGGGCCTCTCGCATCATGCAGGACCGGGTCTTCGGCAATCCCCGCATCAAGGTCCTCTGGAAC
>JBILLP010000096.1:0-8896 GCA_044376025.1 Bradymonadia bacterium | reverse complement strand
CGGAGGATCGTGCGTAGCCGCAACCCCTCCGCTTCGCAACCACAGAGGTTCGATGGTCATCTCAACGGTCGTCTTCGACCTCGACGGCACACTGGTGGACTCTGACGCCTCCCTGGTGCAGGCCATGAACGCCGCACGGGGCCAGCTCGGGCTCTCTGCGCTCGAGGATGCGGTGATCCGCAGCCACATCGGCTGGGGCGTCGCTTCGTTCGTGACCCGCTGCATCCCCGAGGCGGCCGAGGCGTCCCTGGCATTGCGGACCTACCGTGAGGAGTACTGCCGGGTCCTCGATGGGCAGCAGACGCCACCCTGCCACGGAGCGGCAGCCTGTCTCGAGGCGCTGACAAAGGGCCCGTGGCGTGTCGGCCTTGCGACCAACAAGTTGGAGCGCTTCGCGCGGCTGATCCTTGAGCAGCACGGCTGGCATCGTTTTTTTGAGCGGATCGTCGGCGGGGATACCATCGGGGTGATGAAGCCTGACCCTGCGGTGCTCCGCCACTTCGAGTCCCTGATGCCCGTGACGCACGCGGAGGCGCTGCTGCTGGTCGGCGACAGCGACGTCGATGAGCAGACAGCTGCCGCCTACGGTTGCCGCTTCGCCCGCGTGCCCTCGGAGCGGTTCACGACCAGTCCCGGGCCCGACACCATCGTCCTGCGCTCCCTCGCCGAGCTCCCCGCGATCCTCCAAGGACAGAAGCCATGACCGCACCCGCCCGCCGCGAACTGCCCGCGCTGCCCCCGCTCGAGTCGATCCGGAACGTCCACATCATCGGCATCTGCGGCACCGCGATGGGAACGCTCGCGGCCATGTTCGCGGAACGGGGCTACCGCGTGTCAGGCAGCGATGCGATGGCCTATCCGCCCATGAGCACATGGCTCGAGGCGCGGGGACTGGTGATCAAGTCTGGGTACGACGCTTCGCACATCGCGGCCGACACGGACCTGGTCGTGGTGGGCAACGTATCGCGCAGCGACAACCCGGAGGCTGTCGCAACCGTCGCCCGTGCGCTCCCCTTCATCAGCCTGCCCGAGGCGCTGCGGCTGTTCTTCTTTCCGCAGCGGCGCCTGCTGACGGTCACCGGCACACACGGCAAGACCACGACCTCGGGACTGCTGTCGTGGATGCTGCACGCGGCGGGCCGCGACCCGTCGTTCTTCATCGGCGGGGTGACCCGCAATTTCGACAGCAACTACCGGCTCGGCGGGGGAGCCGAATTCGTGGTCGAGGGAGACGAGTACGACACGGCCTATTTCGACAAGGTGCCGAAATTCTGGCACTATCCTTCAACTCACGCCACGATCAACAACGTCGAGTTCGACCATGCGGACATCTACCCCAACATCGGGGAGATCGAGCATGTCTTCTCACGCTTCGCCGAACAGGTTGACGCTGCCGGCAGTGTGTGGGTCAACGGTGACGACGAGCGCGCCGTCCGATGTGCGCGACACGCTCGGGCCCGTGTGCGGACCTTCGGGCTCGGCGCATCCAACGATCTGAGGGCAGAGATCCTCGGATCCGAGGAGCGCGGGACGATCATCCGTGTCACCCATCCGGACCAGGGCGTCACTGAGGGTCGAATCTCGACGATGGGCGTCCACAACGTCCGGAACTTCCTCGGGGCGACCGGACTCGCCACGGCAGTCGGCGTCGAGCTGCGTGACTGCCTGTCCGGAGCGGACACGTACGCCGGGGTCAAGAAGCGGCAGGAGGTCCGCGGCGTCGTCAACAACATCCTGGTGGTCGATGACTTCGCGCATCACCCGACCGCCGTTCGAGAGACGCTTGCCGCGATTCGGCTCCGCTTCCCGAGGCGGCGGATCTGGGCGGCGTTCGAGGCAAAGAGCAACACCTCTCGCCGGGCGGTGTTCCAGGATGACTACCCCGCGGCCTTCGGCGCCGCGGATGTGGTCATCCTGAGCGAGCCGTGGCGCAAGGACTCGTTGCCGGACGAGCAGCTGATCTCGATCCCGCGTCTCGCCGAGACGATCCGCCAGGCCGGGACGCCTACCGAGCTCATCCCCGACCCGGGTGAGATCGCGGCCTACGTCGCAGAGCGCATCGCGCCGGGTGACCTCTTCGTCGGGCTCTCGGGTTCGGCGTTCGGCAACGTGCACCAACTGCTGTTGCAGCGGCTCTCAGAGCGGTTTGGGCAGCCCATCGGCGAGTTCTGACGCAACAACGCCGGAGAACCGACGAATAGACTCCTGACCCACAGGAGTGTCGTGATGCCACGCCATCGTCTTCTCCGAGCTTCACTTGCAGCGACGTCCGCCCTGGTCGCCTGCCCCGCACCGGGCCTCGCCGGCCCGCTCAACGCCCTGCTTCCTACGCGCATCGAGTGCGTGGCCTCGGCGCGCTGGTCTGACGACGGTGGCGTGGCGTACCGCAACCAGGTGCCTCGTGCCTCCGACGCCGAGGCCGAGCTGGCCTGGTTCGCGGGTATCTGGCTCACATGGAGACTCGGTGGCGGGAGCCGCGCGGAGGAGGCGCTGCGCGACGCGTTCGCCCCCATCGCACCACCCGCGACGCCTGCGGCAGCCGACGAGGCGGCAGCCTCGCAGGAGCCCGTCCCGCAGCCCGACCAGGGCATGCCACCGTCTCCCTTCGAGGCCGCGCCGTGAGTCGTCTGGTGACGGGTCTACTCCTCGTTGCGGTATGCCTGGTGCCCGTCGCCGCCCAGTCGAGCGGGCCGACACAGACAGAAGGCGGCTCGGCGCTGGTGGTGCGGCTGTGGGACTGGGAGCCTGCGCTGCTCGAGGTCACCGAGCACGTCGTGAGCGCCCCGCCGGCGCGAAGCACCCTCACGGGGCTCAGCCCGTGGCTGCCGAGCGACATCGATCTGACCTGGAACGTTCGGCGAGACAGCGGCGAAGATGCGGGCGGAACCTACAGCGAGTCCTTCGACGAGCTGGGAGTCCTGGAGGACTCCGGCCGCCGGTGGGATCGCGGCACGGACGAGTCGACGACCCACTACCTGACGCTACGGCTCGGATGGGAGCCTGCTGGGGCGCGGGAGCAGGCGATGGACCGCGAGCAGGAGCAGCGGGACGCGATCGCAGACGCTGCGGTCGAGCGTGGCCGGATCATCGTCAGGGTTGCCGAGATCCTCGAGGAGCGTCGCGTCCTGCAGGCGCGAATCGTCGCGGAGCCACCCGGCCCGAAGGTGGTCGAGGCGGTCGCCCGCGTGGCGATCCTCAACCAGCGCCTCGACCTTGCGACCGCCGGATGGTGGACGCGGACGCTCCGGATGCGGCGACCGGAGAACGTTCCCCTGTGGGTCAGCGGGTTGACGGCCGATTGACACTGCGGGCGGTGCCGGGGTACGCAGCGGGCGTTCCTCAGGCGGGATTGGTTTCATGCGTCCAGCAGCAGCACCGGAGTCGAGTGTGGTGGGTCGGTCTACGACCGTCATCGGTCGCGTGCTCGGCGAGGGCTCGCTGTCGGTGCTCGGGGCGATCGAGGGGGGGACGGACATCGACGGCGATCTGGTCGTGGAGCGCGACGCGTCGGTGTCGGGAGAGACGTCTGCGGGACAGATTGTCGTGCGGGGTTCGCTCGATGGTTCGACCACGGCGCGCGAGGCCGTCCGCATCGAAGAGGGTGGACTGGTGTCGGGTGAGTTGACCTCGCCGCGGCTTGAGATGGCGGCGGGCGCCCAGCTCCGCGCGGTCCTTGGAATTGACAACCAGCGCGCCGAGGGCGGCGCAAGACGAGGATAAGGCACATGGCGACGACGACTCAGTCGCGGGGCGCGGCAGCGCAGCCTGCGGGTACGATCATTGGAGCAGGGCTCTCCGTCGAGGGAGAGATCTCAGGGAACGAACCGGTGACGGTCCTTGGCTCGGTCAAGGGCAAGATCTCGGTGACCGACGTCGTGATCATCGACAAGGGCGGGATCGTCGAGGCTGACGTCGAGGCTAGCGAGATCAAGGTTCTAGGCACCGTCACGGGCAACCTTGTCGCGAGCGACCGGATCGACGTGGCGACTTCGGCTCGGGTCGTCGGCGACCTGCGGGCTCCGCGGATCCAGATCGCCGAGGGCGCTGGGTTCAAGGGTCATATCGACATGGATGTGTAGGCCACTCCCCCCGAAGCCAAGCGAGCCACTCGATGCATCGTATCGGAGCACAGACGCGGATTGATGGACGAGTCCAGGGCGAGGGAGACCTCTCTGTCTTGGGGACCCTGTCGGGCGAGCTCGAACTCGAGGGCACGTTGATCCTCGAGGTATCGGGGACGCTCGAGGGGCGCTCCAGCAGCCAGGGTGCGAGGGTCGCCGGCACCTGCGACGGGACGCTGCAGGCCAGTGAGCGTCTGCACCTCGAGCGGACTGCGAAGGTCACCGGAGACCTGCTGAGCCCCTCGATGTCCGTCGAGGGCGGAGCGGTCATCCGGGGCCGAGCGGACATCGCCCTTGAAGGAGCCCCGCGGGAGGCGAGCGCCCGTCGTGAGGAGCCAAGGCGTGTGTCGAATGCCCCGGTTCGCGGGCAGCCAGAACCCCGGCTGATCGGGAGGACGAGCCGCCGTGCCGACACGGGCGCGATGGCGCAGCAGCGGCTCGACGTTGAGGCACCGAGCACGGAGCAGCTTGCCCAGGTTGCCGCGGCTCGCAAGAAGGTCCGCGATGAGGCCTGAGCGGGCCGAACTTCTCGGGCTGCTCCGGGAGTTCTCATTCCGGCAGGGGGACTTTGTCCTCGCATCGGGCAAGCGGAGCAGCTTCTACGTCGATGTCAGGCGGACGGCACTCACGGCGAGGGGGGCGACGCTGATCGGCACGTTGATGCATGAGGAGCTGGGGCGCGCAGGATGGTCTCCGCGCGGGGTTGGCGGGCTGACGATGGGAGCCGACCCGCTGGTGACCGCGACGTCGGTGATGGCATTGTCGCGCGGTCAGGACATCAGCGCTTTCCTGGTTCGCAAGGAGCCGAAGGGGCACGGGACACGGAGCCGCGTCGAAGCCGCCGGAGACCTCCACGCGGGAGACTCGGTGGTCGTGCTCGACGACACGGTCACCAGCGGGGCATCGACGGTCGCGGCGATAGAGGCCGCTTGGGAGGCCGGATGGAGGGTGATCGGGGCGATCGCCGTTGTCGACCGGTGCGAGGGCGCAGCAGGGTGCATCGAGGCGACGGGGGTCCCGTTCCGCTCTCTGTTCACCGTGGCCGATCTCGCGTCGGGCTAGTTCGGCTGGCCGGCGCCAAGCCGGCTGCCTGCGGCCCATCGGGGCGGGGCGAGTTCGGGAGCATCGCGAGGATGAGGGCCGGCCCGAGGAAGAAGCCTGTCGTCGAGAAGCCACCCGCGAGGTACTCGCCCGTCGTGGAGATCGCGAACCCCAGCATCACCGAGATGCCGTAGCCGATCCGCAAGGCGCGTTGCCGTGGGTCGAAGAGCCGTCGAAGCTTGAACAGCTCGACAACGACAAGGAGCGCTGCAGTCCCCCCGAGAAGTCCGGTCTCGAGGAACATCTGGAGCCAGTAGTTGTGTGAGCCGGTCGCCCACAGCTCCGAGAGAGAGCCGAAACCCGTGTTCCGGTGAAAGTAGCCGGCTCCGAGGATGGGAGCATCGAGGAGCTTCGGCGCCTCGTGCAACCAGGTCCCGATGCGGGCACCGTCGTCGACATCCAGCGTCTCGACGCCGGAGTAGGACTCTGTCTGGACAAAGGTGCGTCGGAGGGTGTCCTGCACGGCCGGGATGAACGACGCGGCCGCGACGGAGACGGCAGCCAAGGCCGATACGAGCGTCAGCCCGATGGCAGGGCGCAAGAAGACGGCCAGTCCGGCGATGGCCGCGACAAGGAGGATGAGCGCAATCCTAGCTTCTGAGACGGTAAGAATCGCCGAAAGGACCAGCAAGATCACGACCTGCATCCAGCCACCGGAGTCGCCGGACGGGCCGGAGAGCCAACGGACGAGGACGCCGAATGCGATGCATGCGAGACCTGCCCCGAGCGAGTTGCCAATCCAGTAGAGGTCGAAGGGTGAAAAGACCGACCCCTCCCCGCCCTGCGAGATGAAGAAGCCGAGTGTCACGAGGCCACCGACGACCAGCGCGGCGTCGACGGCGCGTCCTTCGCGACGGCTCAGGACAAGGCGGGCAACGAGGAGTGCATGGGTTGTCCAGCAGGCTGACTTCGCGAGCAGCGTCAGGCAGTACGCCATCTTCGAAAGGTCTGGATAGCCGTACCGCAGGGGGATGCTGACCGTGGAGATCGTGGCGATGAGCGCGAACCGCATGACCGCGCGCTGCACCGGGGCGTACGGGCCGCTGTCGAGGTTCCGTGTGTAGAGGTAGAGTGCCGGAAGCGTCAGGACCAATAGGAGGTCGCAGAGGTCTACGTCGCCCGTCAGCGCCCCGAGCGTACGGGAGTTCGGGGCGAGTCCGACGACGATGGAGAAGAGGGCAAGCAGCCGCACGATCATGCAAGGTGCGTAGACGGGGCCGGCAGGGTTCGCCAGACACAGCTGGCGCTTGCAGACTTCGTGGGTCGATGGTACCCGCTCGGCTCCTGCGCTGATGTCGAACGAGGAGAGCGAGCCGTGGTCACCTGCAAGAAGTGCGGTCGTCAGAACGAGGATCACTACAAGTTCTGCCTCGGCTGTGGAGGCGGACTTGAGGATCGCAAGCCAGCCGCCGAGAGTGCGGAGGCGAAGTGTCCGCAGTGCGGCGGGGTAGTGGCTTCGGGACAGCGCTTCTGCGGGACCTGCGGAGCGAAGGTCGCAGCGCCGGCTGCCCCCGCGGCAGCGGCCGCAAGCGCCCCCCCGCCCAAGGCGGCGGCCAAGGTGGAGGCCAAGGCGGCCGAGAAGGCAGGCAAGGCCGCGGAGAAGGCGACGGACAAGGCGGTAGCCCATCTCACGATGGTTCGGCCTGACGGGACCTCGGGAGAGGTCGTGGCGCTCCACGCGGGTGACAACATCATCGGTCGCGAGTCCGACGCGGAGGTGTTTCGACGAGACGTCTACCTGACGCCGAAGCACGCCAAGTTCACGGTGAAGGGCGACAGCGTCGAGGTCACGGATCTCAAGACCGTGAACGGCGTGTTCTACCGCATCTCCGAGATCACCGAGCTCAAGCACGGCGATCAGGTCCGAATCGGGCAGGAGGTCCTTCGGTTTGAGGAGCTCGCCAAGGCGACACCCGTTCTCCCCGCAGCCAGCGACGGGACCCCTACCCTCGGCTCACCCGCCGCGGGAGCCTGGGGGCGGCTCGAGCGGGTCAGCGCCCCTGACCAGGCGACCTTTACGTTCATGCTCCGCAGCACCGAGCATGTCCTTGGCCGTGAGCGCGGGGACATCCTCTTCAGGGAGGACGGCTACGTCTCGGGTCGGCACGCCCGCGTCTTCACCGATGGCAGCCGCTTCTTCATCGAGGACCTCAAGAGCTCGAACGGGACCTTCGTGAGGATTCACGGTTCGCGCACGCTCGGGAACAACTCGCTGATCCTGCTAGGGGCGCAGCCGTTCCGCATCACGGTCGGCTCCTGACCGGTCACGGCTCGGGCGGCCCATGTTCGAGATCGAGCGCAGTGGAGTCATCGAGGAGGCCTGCGGTGTCGTCGCCGCGCTCGGGGTGCCCGAGGCTTCGAAGGTTGCAAGCCTCGCCCTTCATGCGCTGCAGCACCGCGGTCAGGAGAGCGTCGGCCTGAGCAGCGTCCGCGATGGGAGACTCGTGAGCGTGCGGCGTATGGGCAAGGTCGGCGATGCTGTCAGCCCGGCTGACCTGGCAAGCCTCGCGGGGCAGTTCGCGATTGGGCATGTGCGCTACGCCACCGCAGGCGGCAACACACTGGAGAACGCTCAGCCCGTCACGGTCGAACTGCGATTCGGCACGGTGGCGATCGCCCACAATGGCAACCTGACGAACGCCTCGATGATTCGACGTGACCTCGAGTCGCGGGGGAGCATCTTCCACACCGACGTCGACACCGAGGTGATTGCCCACTTGATCGCGAGGTCTGACGCGACAACCCTCGAAGAAGCGATCGCCAGCGCCCTGCCCCACCTCGAGGGTGCGTACAGCCTTGTGATCCTGAGCCAGGAGGCCGCGTTTGCGATTCGTGACGCGTTCGGCGTGCGTCCGTTGTCGATCGGCCGGATCGGGGACGGACACGTGATCGCGAGCGAGACCTGCGCGCTCGACCTCGTCAGGGCCTCGCACGAGCGCGACGTAAAGCCCGGCGAGATGGTAGTGTTCGAGTTTGGCAAGCCGCCGAGAAGCCGCTTCCCGCTTGAGCCCAAGCCGAGCCAGAACTGTGTGTTCGAGCTCATCTACTTCGCCCGCCCCGACAGCCGTGTCTTCGGCCGCGGGGTGTACAACGCCCGGTTCAGGATGGGTGAGCGGCTCGCGGCGGAGGCTGGGGCAGAGGCCGACATCGTCATCCCCGTGCCGGACTCGGGAGTGCCCGCAGCGCTCGGCTTCGCGAAGGGCGCGGCCGTCGAGTACGGGCTGGGGCTGATCCGGTCGCACTACGTCGGGCGGACCTTCATCGAGCCATCCGGCTCCATCCGCGACCTGGGCGTCAAGCTGAAGCTGAACCCAGTGCGTGAGCTGATCGAGGGGCGGCGCGTCGTGGTCGTGGACGACAGCATCGTCCGGGGAACGACCTGCAAGAAGATCGTCAAGCTGCTGCGCGAGTCCGGCGCCCGCGAGGTTCATTTCAGGGTCGCCTCGCCGGCGACGCTATGGCCCTGCTTCTACGGCATCGACACACCCGACCGTACCCAGTTGATTGCAGCCAACCACAGCGTGGACGAGATTCGGGAGTTCATCGGGGCCGACTCCCTCGGATACCTCTCGCTGGATGGACTTCGACTTTCGGTGGGTTCCGACGGCACCAGCTTCTGCGAAGCCTGCCTCACCGGCCACTACGCTGCCGGGGTCATTCCGGAGCGCGACCGT
>JBILLP010000554.1:0-2755 GCA_044376025.1 Bradymonadia bacterium | reverse complement strand
AACTCGGGGCTCGGGCTCGCGATTGTCCGCAAGCTCGTTCACGATCACACAGGCACTGTGTCGTATCGATCGGCTGCGGGAGAGGGCACGACCTTCACGATCCGCATCCCGGTCCGCGAATCGCCTCCCGAGGGGCACCGGTAGCCGGGCGGGACGCCGCGCTCCCCGGCTCCAACCGCTTGGTCAGGGCCTTGGCGCGCCCGAACCCTCGGCGCCGGAGCCGTTGGCCTGCGGGGCCGTGGCCCGGGTCTTGATGGCCTCGATTGCCATCGACGCGACCTGCTTCAGCTGCTCCATCTCTGCCATGTTGCCCATCGCGGTCAGCGCCGGGATGGCGTCGACGGTGCCGACCTGCGCCAGTGCGACCGCCGCGTTGCCACGCACGTCGAGCGACTTGTCGTCGAGGGCCTCCATGATGGCCCGCGTCACGAGCGGGTCCTCGCCGGTGAAGGAGAGCTCCTGCACGACGCGGATCTTCTCCTCGTCGGGAATCTGGGAGTTCAGCTTCTCGCCAACCGCCTTGGTCTGGCGCTCGAACTGGAGCGAAATCTCCGAAACCTGCTCCGCGCGGCCCGCATCCTTGAAGAGCTTGATGAGGCTGACATAGGCGGGGAGGAAGGCGGGCTCGATGCGGATGGACCGACGCAGGGCGGCCTCTGCCTCGGTGTTGTTCTTCTGCTCCGCGAGCACGCTGCCGAGCACATACTCGAGCTGCGCGAAGGGAGGGGCCTTCTTCTGGAGGTCGACCAGCACCTCGAGCGTGCGCTTGGAGTCGTTGTCGGCCTGGTACATCTGGGCGAGCATCAGGGTTCCCATCGCCTTGATCTCGCTCATGGGCTCGGAGTCGCGCAGTCCCATGAAGGCTGCGAGCGCCGCCTCCTTGTTGCCGGACTGGAGCGCCTGGCTGGCCAGCGTCTGGAGCTCGGTCTGCCGCGCGGAGGGTGGGGCGAAGGCGGAGGCTGCCGCGGAGCCTTCGCCCGAACCGGCCATGGCTGCCGGGGCGGCAGGGGCCCCGGAGGCTTCTGCCGCAGCGGCGGGCTCTGCAGGCTTCTTGTTGCAGGCCGCCGCGGTGAGCGACGCGAGGAGGAGGAGGGCGTATCGTGTGGTCATTGGAGTGGCAGCAGTTCGATGTAGGTGAAGCGGGGCGGCCGGCTCATTCGGCCGGTCGAGCTGTTGAAGCCCCCGAGGGACGAAAGCGCGAAGGCCTGGACCTCGGTGGCGGCGGCGTCGGCCCGCACGATGCGAAGCCCGTAGGCGCTGTCAACGGCGGTGAGGACGCTGGTCGAACCGCCGAGGAAGAGCTCTCGTTCGGGAACGAGGAAGCGCAGGTTCCGGTCGATCGTCACCTGCCAGCGGAGCTGGTCGGTGGCCGCGGGCGCAGTCACGAAGGCCCAAGTCAGCCCGTTGTCGAGCCTGACTGAGCCCGTTGCCGGCGTGCGCTGCACCCGCCTGGCTGCGTCGCGCCGGAGCACGCAGGCCCCGGCGACGGTGCCGAACGGCGAGGCCGTGGCGTTGTTGCGGGCGATGGCCCACTGGCCGGGCCGACTCGCCGTGAAGCTGAACAGCCCGGGGTAGCAGGCCGCCGGCGGGACCTCGCAGGTGATGCCGTCGCCGTCGGGGCAGTCTGTGGCGGCGCCGACCCTGATGCGATTGGCGTTGCGCTCGAGCACCTCGACGTAGATCTCGCGATCGCCTGTCAGCGTCGCACCCCATGGCGCACACGCCGCGCCGAGTCCGCTCAGCGACGCCGCAGACAGCGGCGAGACGCGAAGCCGGTCGCCAACGAGCAGGCCGGCATCGCAGAGGCTGCCGCTCAACGGGCAGAGCGACGGGCAGAGGGCGCAGAGGTCTGACGGAGACGACGACGCGCAGAGCAGCCGCTGGGCATCGTCGCCGTTCTCGCCGCAGAAGTCGCCGAGGGCGGGACAGGCGTCGTCATCGACGAGTCCGCAGAGGTCGGGCGCGGCGCAGGGGTCGTTGCCAACGAGCTGAATCCAGGTCTCACCGGCGTCCTCGAGAAGCAGCGCGTCTGACCGGGAGAGGCCCGGCAGCGCGCCGCCCAGGGTTGCCGACCAGGTTCCGCCGGCGACACGCAGGTCGTCGACCACGGTGGCGACCCCCTGCGTGGTGGGCTCGTAGCGCCGACGCGAGGGCAGCGAGACCGTGAGGATGGACTCGTCGCAAACTGCCGCTTCGTCCGGCAGTGCGGCATCGCCTTCGACCGAGCAGTCAAAGGACTCTGCCGGCTCGATGAGCGCAGGGTCCTCGTCGGCGTCCCAGGCTGCGAACACCGGGAGCAGCTCCCGCTGGGTCGTTGCCGCGTCGCCACTGCCTTCGCGGGTCTCGACGACGACATGCAGGTCGAACGAGGCCTCGTAGCCTGACGACATCGCCGCCGTGACGGTCTGCCGCGTCACGGTCACCCCGGTCGTACCCCGGTAGGTGAACGCCAGCGGGAGCAGCGCACGGACCATCCCGTAGTCGTTGCCATCCTCAGGGCTTACCGCCAGCCCGCGCTGCGACCTCGAGGGGTCGCCCGCGTTCAGCTCGATGCGACGAAGATGCTCCGCGTCGAAGACCACGAGGAGCCCCGCGCCCTCGTCGGCGACCACAAGCACGCGGCCATCCCTCGAGAGTGCCATGGGGCCGATGGACGAGCGCCCAAGGGCATACTCGGTGCTCGACCATGCGCCGTAGCAGTCTGGGTCGGCGGGCCAGTCCGCGGCGCCGTCGCCGTCATTGTCGATGCCGTCGC
>JBILLP010000095.1:0-8902 GCA_044376025.1 Bradymonadia bacterium | reverse complement strand
TGCGCGGGCGCGGGAGCTCAGGCTCCATGTCGACCTGCAGATGTCGTCGGAGATCGTGTCGCTGCAGACCCCCTATGACGATGCGCGGATCCGGTTCGAGGGGGGCACGGGTTCTGTGGAGGCGGTCTCGCGGGGTGACCGGACCGACGATCTGCTGCTGCTGATCGGAACGAGCCGCCGCGACGTCGGGTTCGGCCTTGTGAGCTACGACCCCGACGGCGCCGGCGGTGAGGACGGCTACTTCATGGCGACCTTCGCCCCGGCGCGGCAGACGGGCGGTCTCGAGGTCCAGCCCAAGAACGTGACCTTCGTGGTCGACCGCTCCGGCTCGATGGCGGGCGTCAAGATGACGCAGGCGCGCGATGCGCTTCGGCGTTGCATCGAGGCACTCTCGAGCGGGGACTCCTTCAACGTCGTGTCGTTCTCGACCAGCGTGGCAACGCTCTTTGGCACCCCCCGCGAGGCGACCCCGGACAACATCGAGGCTGCCCTGGACTTTGTCGCCGGGATCGAGGCCGGTGGCGACACCAACATCGGCGAGGCGCTTCGTGCGGCGCTCCGGCAGAGCCCCGACCGCAGGCGGGCCAACTCGATTGTCTTTGCCACCGACGGCATCCCGACCGCCGGCGAGACGAACATCGACGGGCTGATCCGGAGCACGGCCGACGCCCTCTCCGACAGCTCCGCACGCCTGTTCGCCTTTGGCCTCGGCTACGATGTGAACACGCGGCTGATCGACAACCTCGCCAAGGTCGGACGGGGCGAGAGCGGGTACGTGCGACCCAACGAGGACATCAGCGACCGCATCGGGGGCTTCTTCGCCAAGGTCGGTGCGCCGGTGCTCACCAACCTCGAGATCGACTGGGGACGTGGGATCAGCGAGGTGTACCCCCGGGAGCTCCCCGACCTGTACCGCGACCAGCAGCTCGTGGTCTTCGGACGCTATGACTCCGCGAAGAGCACAAGCGTCACGCTGCGGGGGCGCTCGGGTCGCGATGACATCGAGCTCAGCTTCGGCGCCGAGTTCGGGACCTCGGAGCGAAGCCGCGAGGGCTCCTTCGTCGGAAACCTCTGGGCGAATCGAAAGGTCGCCGAGCTGCTCGACCAGATCCGGGACCGCGGCGAACGCGCCGAGCTGAGGGAGCAGGTGGTAGCGCTGGGGACGCGCTGGAACATCGTGACGCCCTACACGAGCTACCTCATCACCGAGGACAGCACGCGCGAGACACCGCGCCGGATCGACCCGCCGCGGAGTCGCAACCCGCAGGCAGACGTCGCGGAGCCGCCACCGCAGTCGACGGGCGCGTGGCAGCTCGACGCACTCGCCGGTGACGCCGCGAGAGGCCTGCGGGCGGGCCCGCTCTCCCCGGGGGCTGTGGGTGGCGCCCCGGGCGGATTCAGCGGCGCGCAGCCCTCGACTCGGGCGCGGCAGAGCGCCGCAGCACCCAGGGCGGAGGTGGGCCGCGACGCGGTCGAGGAGTCGCTTCGCCGGTCCGAGCAGCGAAACGGGCTTCGCGCGGGCGCCGGCAGAGACGAGAGCAACCGCGTCGCGGCCGGCCGTACGTTCGATTCCATCGGCGGCGTCTGGGTCGAGCGTGGCGTGTCAGGCTCTACCGTGACTCGGCGCATCACCGCCCTGAGCCCGGAGTACTTCGAGCTGCTGCGAAGGCATCCCGACCTCGGAGAGGTCCTCTCGCTCGGCGACCGGGTCCGGTTCATGCTCGGCCGCGAGGTGGTCGAGATCTCACCCTGACGCGGTCGCGTCGTGGTCGTCGAGACCGACCGCCCAGCCGGTGCGGGGATCGAGCACCAGCAGGCCGGGTGGGAGCGGCTCAGCGACGGCCGCAACAAGCCGCCCTGCATCGAGAGAGCGCCCCTCGGGCGAGGTGGGGTTGACGGTGACGGCAAGGACCCGGGGGCGCGCGGCGACCTGAAGCAGCCACCCGGCACGCTCGAGCCGCCGCAGCGAGGTCGCGCTCGCGAGCAGGTGCGAGGGGTCGGGGACGACGAGTGGGGTGGGGGCACGCCTCGGGAGCGCTGCGAGGCGCTCCACGGCCCGGTCCGAGAGCGCGCCGGGGTGAAACAGGGCGGAGGCATCGGCAAGGTCGGCAGCCTCGATCCGGGTGGCGGAGAGGGCGCCTGCCCAGGGCAGGGAGCGCGGACCGGTATCGAGCCGAACGGCAGCCGAGGACTCAGGCAGCCCCCGCCACCACCTATCGCCGGCCATAGCAGTGGTCAACCGGGCGACAAGGTGACGGGTCGCCTCCACGATGGCCATCAGGTCTGATCCGGCCACAACACCGGTCGCTACAATGACGCCGTCGGCGATGGAGGGTGACGCGGCGATCAGGCGGTCATAGGCCCCATCGACGAGGACCCGGGTCGCGCCCAGGCGCGAGAGCGCCTCACGTGCGAGCCGTGCATCGGCCCGGTGGCGGACACCGGCGAGCACGACCGTGCCCGGTTCGATGACCCTGCAGACGACCAGCTCCCCGAGCACAGAGGTGGCACCGAGGGTTTCGAGGAGGTCAACCCGCGCGCTGCCCCGTGCAAGTGCCTGCTCGGCAGTCACGACGAGTGTGCCGGCACCGACGTCGATGGCGGGCTTGGCGGCGAGCGAGAAGGCGTCAGCCCGCTCGCCATCGATCCCGATGCTCAGCAGCCCGTGGAGCTCGCCGGGATCGGCGGCCAGGAGCAGCCGCAGGGCGGTCGTCTTGCCGGCATTCTTGGCGAGGCCGAGCGTAGCGACACTGTGGCAGTGCGGGTGATCGAGTCGGCGGGCGAGGGCCTGCGCGGTGTCGATGAGCCGTCGAGGCGCAGGCGGACCGAGGCGTTTCACCGCCGACCTGTCCCGCGCTGTGGTCCACCGGGGCGCCTTGGCGAGGACGCGCTGGAGTCGGGACGCTCGTCTCGCGGCGGTGCCGGGAGCGGCTCGACGATCGGCGGGCGTTTCTCGACGGGCAGCGTGGCGGCCCGCCCGACCTCGAAACCCTCGAAGAGGGCATCAAACCGCTCGCCTCGCCTCTGGCGATCGCCGGCGAGGTATTCTGTCTCGAATTCCCGGCAGAATGCGTCGTACCGCTGCTCCTCGATCGCCGTGCGGATCCGTCGCATCAGGTCGTGGTAGAAGTGGAGGTTGTGGAATGTGCACATCATCGTACCGAGGATTTCTTCGGTCCGGATGCAGTGCGCGAGGTAGGCGCGGCTGAAATTCAGGCAGGCGTAGCAGGTGCAGTTCGGGTCGATGGGGTAGAGGTCGTTGCGGTATCGCCTGTCCTCAAGGCGGATGCGGCCTCGCCGGGTGAAGCAGGTGCCGGAGCGGCCGTACCGGGTCGGGATGACGCAGTCGAACATGTCGATTCCGCGCCCGACCGCCCCGACAATATCCTCTGGCAGGCCCACGCCCATCAGGTACCTCGGTCGATCTGCCGGCATCGAGGGTTCGGCGCCGTCGATGGCCTTCATCATCAGCCCGTGCCCTTCGCCGACCGAGACACCCCCGATCGCGTAGCCGGGCAGGTCACGGGCGATGGTGCCCTCTGCGGAGCGCCGGCGCAGGTCGTCGTAGACCGAGCCTTGCACGATGCCGAAGAGGTTCTGGTCGGTGCGCGTCAGGGACTCCTTGCAGCGGTCAAGCCAGCGGAGCGTGCGGTCGACAGCGGCAGAGGCCTCTTCGTGTCCGCAGGGGAACGGCACGCAGACATCGAAGGCCATCACGATGTCTGAGCCGAGGGCCATCTGCACCTGCATCGACCACTCAGGGCTGGCGAAGACGGCCTTTCCCTGCTTCTCGAAGGCGAATTCGACACCCTGCTCGGTGAGGCTGCGGCGGGGGAGTGAAAACACCTGGAATCCCCCTGAGTCGGTCAGGACCGGCCAGGGAACCGCCATGAACTTCTGGATGCCGCCCGCCTTCTCGACGAGCTTCTCTCCGGGAGTCAGGTGCAGGTGATAGGTGTTCGCCAAGTTGATCTGGGTGCCAAGCTCCGCGAGGTCCCGGGGTGTCATGGCCTTGACGGTGCCTGCCGTGCCCACGGGCATGAAGACGGGCGTCTCGATGCTGCCGCGCTCGAGGGTCACACGCCCTCGCCGGGCACGGCCGTCGGTCGAGAGGAGCTGGTACTGCAGGGGCATGGTGGAGGCGGGGGCTAGGGCGCGCTGGCGCAGATCAGGGCGGACAGCTCCGGCAAGGGCAGGAGCAGGCAGGCGTTGGTGTAGGCGGGTTCGTCGACGACGCCGATCGCGACGCTGCACGAGGAGCGTGCCGTCGGCGGGCAGCCTGGGTCGGGGTCGGGCGTGCAGGTCGCATCGGCGAAGAGGTCGAGGACGGGGGCTGCGCGCGTGGAGGACATCGCCACATCGAGGCAGAGCACCAGCCGCGGGCAGGTCGAGCCAGGTGCAAGGGGGTCGAGTCCCTCGACGGCCGTGAACCGCGAGGCATCGCAGGGGATTTCGAGCGGCTCCGCACAGCCGCAGCCACACTCAGCCCTGAACCACGACGCGCCGGCCGGACAGTCCGCAAGCAGCGACTCACACTCCAGCGCGGTGCGCCCGTGCCAGTCGACCTCGAAGCGCTGCGCAGACGGACAGCTTCCCTCCGGCGGCATGCAACCGCAGCCGCAGGCGTTCCGGAAGCGGAGGCTGCCCGCTTCGCACTCGAAGTCTCCCGCCCGCTCACAGCTGTGGACATGCTGCGACACATACCGGACGCCAGGCGCTCCTGCGCCCGGACACTGCGACCGATCCAGCGACGCGTCATCGCCCGAACCGTCGTCGGCAATGCCGACTGTGTCCGCATCTAGATCGGACACATCGCGAGATCCAGAACCCTCGCCGACGCCCGGCCCCGGGTCGCCGACGGTGTCGCCATCACCGGCCGTAAGACCGGCCTCGACCGAGCTGGGCGTGCGATCAGCGCCGCATGCCGCCAGCATGGCAACCACGAGGCAGGCGGCTTCGGGCATCCTTCGCATGTCGTCCCGGGTCGGACCCGCCACCCGGCTCCATGCCGCAGCGGGGTCACTCCCCTACCAGCCGGCACGGCAGGCGCCAACCACCTTCACCTCGCCGTTGCGGCTCCGCGACAGCCTGCTAAGGGCGTCGCGCCCGCCCCTCGCGCTCGCGTGCGAGGGCGGGGCTCCCCCGTCGTGAACGAGGTACTCGATGTCGCATCCCACCGCCTTTGGCTCCAAGGACTCCTTCACCCTCGCCGACGGTTCGGCCGCGACGATGTACCGCGTCTCGAGGATCGACGAGCTGGGTCTCGCCGATACCTCGAAGCTCCCCTTCTCGATCCGCGTGCTCCTCGAGGCGGCGCTCCGCAACCACGACGGCTTCCTGGTACGTGACCAGGACGTGCTGGCGCTGGCGACGTGGAGCCCGGGCAGCGAGAAGGTCGAGGTGCCCTTCATCCCGGCACGCGTCATCCTGCAGGACTTCACCGGCGTCCCCGTCGTCGTCGACCTAGCCGCCCTGCGCGACGCCATGGTCAAGCTCGGCGGTGACCCCACGAAGGTGAACCCGCTCGTCCCGGTCGACCTCGTCATCGACCACTCCGTGCAGGTCGATTTCTCAGGCCGCTTCGCCGATGCGCTCAAGCGCAACCTCGAGATCGAGTACGCCCGCAACCAGGAGCGCTACGAGTTCCTCAAGTGGGGACAGCTCAACCTCTCGAACTTCAGGGCGGTGCCGCCGGGCCGCGGCATCGTGCACCAGGTCAACCTCGAGTGGATCGCCTCTGTGGCCTTCTGCAACCGTGCGTCAGGGACCCCGGTCTACTACCCCGACACGCTGGTCGGCACCGACAGCCACACCACCATGATCAACGGCCTGGGCGTGCTCGGGTGGGGCGTCGGCGGCATCGAGGCCGAGGCGGCGATGCTGGGCCAGCCGATGTACATGCTGCTGCCCGACGTCATCGGCTTCAAGCTCACCGGGCGGCTCAAGCCCGGCGTGACGGCCACTGACATGACGCTCCGCATCACCGAACTGCTGCGGAAGAAGGGCGTCGTCGACAAGTTCGTCGAGTACTTCGGCGACGGGCTCTCGTCGATGTCCCTGGCCGACCGCGCGACCGTGGCCAACATGGCACCCGAGTATGGCGCGACCTGCGGCTTCTTCCCGGTCGATGACGTGACGCTCGAGTACCTGCGGCAGAGCGGCCGCGACGAGGCGCACATCCAGAACGTCGAGCGCTACTACCGGGCGCAGGGCCTCTTCAGGACGTCGGAGACGCCCGACCCGGTCTACACCGACACGCTGACGCTCGACCTGTCGACGGTCGAGCCCGCCCTCGCCGGCCCGAAGCGGCCGCAGGACCGCGTCAACCTGTCGGACATGAAGGCCGACTGGACCAGGTGCCTGACCGCGCCGGTCGGCCACAAGGGGCACGGTGTGGCCGCCGAGGCGGTCGCCGCCAGCGCGGAGTACACGACCCCCACCGGCGACAGGCACACGCTGCGGCATGGTGCGGTGGTCATCGCCGCGATCACCTCATGCACGAACACCTCGAATCCCGGTGTCATGCTCGCGGCAGGCCTGCTCGCCCGGAACGCCGTCAAGCGCGGCGTGACGATCAAGCCGTGGGTCAAGCCCTCGCTTGGGCCTGGCTCCCGCGTCGTGACCGAGTACTACGACAAGGCAGGGCTCAGCGGCGACCTCGACAGGCTCGGGTTCGCAACGGTCGGGTACGGCTGCACGACCTGCATCGGCAACTCCGGCCCGCTCGATGCCGAGATCGAGGGTGCGATCAAGGCCGGCAAGCTCGTGGTCGCGAGCGTGCTCTCGGGCAACCGCAACTTCGAGGGCCGTGTCCACTCCGCGGTCAAGGCGAACTTCCTGGCGAGCCCGCCTCTCGTCGTCGCCTACGCGATCGCCGGGACCGTCGACATCGACCTGCAGAACGACCCGATCGCCACCGACGCCGCAGGCAAGCCGGTCTACCTGCATGAGATCTGGCCCACCGACGACGAGATCGCTGCCACGATCCGGGCCGCCATCACGCCTGAGCTCTTCAAGGCGCGCTACAGCGACGCCACGAGCGAGCCCCGCTGGGATGCCATCGAGGCGTCTGAGGGCGACCTCTACGCCTGGAAGGCCGACTCGACCTACATCCAGCTCCCGCCCTACTTCGAGGGCATGCGGCCGACGCCCGACCCGATTCAGCCGATCCACGGCGCGCGGGTGCTGCTCAGGCTCGGCGACTCGATCACCACCGACCACATCTCGCCGGCCGGCGACATCGAGAATGACGGCCCGGCCGGGCGCTTCTTGCGTGCGGCGGGTGTCGAGAAGGCCGACTTCAACAGCTACGGCTCGCGACGGGGCAACGACCGGGTGATGGTGCGCGGCACGTTCGCCAATGTCCGCATCCGGAACCAGCTCGCACCCGGGACCGAGGGTGGCGTGACCCGCTACCTGCCGACCGACGAGGTGATGTCGGTGTACGATGCGGCGCAGAAGTACAAGGCTGACGGCACGCCGCTGGTCGTCCTGGCCGGTGAGCAGTACGGCACCGGTTCGTCGCGCGACTGGGCAGCCAAGGGCACCTACCTGCTCGGCGTGCGTGCGGTGATCTCCAGGAGCTTCGAGCGCATCCACCGGTCGAACCTTGTCGGGATGGGCGTGCTGCCCCTCTGCTTCAAGCCGGGAGAGGACGCGGCGACCCTCGGGCTCGATGGCACCGAGGTCTTCTCGATCCCGACGCTCGGGGACGACGTCAAGCCGCTGCAGTCCATCGAGGTGATCGCACGCACCGCAAACGGTGGTGAGAAGCGCTTCGAGGTGACTGTCAGGCTCGATACGCCGGTTGACGTGAACTACTACCGGAACGGCGGAATCCTGCAGACGGTGCTCCGCAAGATGGCACAGGCGTGAACCGGTCGGCGGGCTCCGCCGCACCGTGCTGTCCCGCAAGGCGCGCTCCGTGACCGGCCCGCTTGCCTACTCCGCGGGGCAGCCGCGCCCGCTAGGGGCGAGCCCGCGCGACGGAGGCGTCAATTTCTCGCTCTTTGCCGACCACGCCACGCTGGTCGAGTTGTTGCTCTACTCCGATGTCGCCGACGAGGAGCCGGCGCAGGTGATCCGCCTGGAGCACCGGCAGAACCGGAGTGCCCGGTGCTGGCATGTCTTCGTGGCAGGTGCCGCCACCGGGCAGGCCTACGCGTGGCGCGTCCACGGGCAGCCGGTGCCGGAGCGGGGCCTGCTGTTCGACGGCGCCGCTCCTCTGCTCGACCCCTACGCACGCCTGGTTGTGCCGCGAGACCGCGCACGCCTCGCAGGGCTGCACGGCCCACAGCGGGGCGGCGGGTTTGTCAGCGTCGTTGCCGACCCTGCGCACTTTGAGTGGGGCGGGACCCGACCGCCGCGCCCCCGACCGACGGAGCGGGTGATCTACGAGATGCACGTCGGGGGTTTCTCGCGGCATGGGAGCGCCCGCGCGCTGCATCCCGGCACCTTCGAGGCGATGATCGCCAAGATCCCCTACCTGGTCGACCTCGGCATCACGGCCGTCGAGCTCATGCCGATATTCTCGTTCGATGCCGATGCGCCCGACCGCGTCGATCCGCTCTCCGGCCGTCGGCTGCGGGATTTCTGGGGATACAACCCGCTCGGGTTCTTTGCTCCCCACGCAGACTACCTCGAGACCGACGGACGCGACCCGACACCACTCGCGAGGCTCCAGGAGCTGGTGAAGGCCCTGCACGCCGCCGACCTCGAGGTGTTTCTCGATGTCGTGTTCAACCACACGGGCGAGGGAGACCACCGGGGACCGATGCACTCGCTGCGCGGCATCGACAATCCGACCTACTACATCGTCAAGCGTGACGGCTCCGGTGAGTATCAGGATTTCTCTGGCTGCGGGAACACCGTCAATTGCAACCATCCTGGTGTCCGCCGGATG
>JBILLP010000553.1:0-2757 GCA_044376025.1 Bradymonadia bacterium | reverse complement strand
GATGGTGTCGCCGCGGCGCTCGACGACCACCACCCAGCCCTCGCGGGCCGGCGTCGCCCGCTCGATGCGTGCGGCCAGTTCGTAGAGCGCGGCGGCGAGCTCGCGGTCGATACCCGCCGCACGCCCGGTTCTGGCACGGCACCGAGAACGCTTACTTGGGACCGTAGGTCAGTGCCCGAATCTGCAGCAGCGCCAAGAAGCGGTCGCCCTGGAGCACCTTGCCCCTCGGCACCGGCCCGCTCGCGTCCAACGTGTACGGCCCCGGGTCGAGCATCTCCTCCCAGCACGCCGCGAGCAGCGCGTCGAGCTGCCCACCATCGCGCGCCAGCCGCTTGTCGGCCAGCACGCGCTCCTCAGAGACCTTCATGCCGCGGATGCGGCCCGTCAGCCCCGAGGGGCAGGTGATGATGTCAAGCATGGTCCTTTGCCTCGATGGGGCGCCGGGAGGTGGGCGCAGGGAGGCAAAGGGGGGAGCCTCAGGCAGTTCGGAGACGAAGCCCTGTTCTTCTGACAGCGCGCAGTGTAAACGGACTTACGTGAAGCAGCGACCCTTCGGTGTCAGGCACAGTCATGAAAGTTCTACAGACCCTGGGAAAGCACCGAAGCAAGCAAGTCGGCGTGTTGCAGTACAAACGCACGCCGACCGTGGTTGAGTTTGAAGGCCTTGCCGGCTCCGCGAGGAGAGCGGGCAACTTCAGTCTGACCAACGGAGAGTGGAATCAAATCTTGACTGCAATTCAGGCGTCGCCTCAGGGAACGTTTCGCCTCACTCCCCGAGCAGCCACCGTCACGACCCCGCCCAATCAGGACTTGTACACGCTGATTTCAGCGGCAGTGTCAGTACCAGCTGCGGGATGGACGTGGAATGATTCGCGCAAAGCGGCCGTATGTGCAGTGCTGGAGCACGAGGGCTCGATTGACCTATACCACGGAACGATCGGACGTGGGGTACCGCCTGCCTTCGTCGCGTTGGCACGAGACATCTGACGTCACTGAGTTGGGTTGCCGACATGGCGAAATGCCCTCGTCACCCGCGGCGCGCCAACCCCTTCGCGACCAACTCCCTGACGAGCGCGGTAGCCATCTCGTCGTCGCTTCCGTCCTCGACCTCGAGCTCAACGCCCATCAGCGTGCGGGCCTGGGCAACGGTCGTGCGCACGTAGTCTGCGATCGACGTCCCCGCGGGGACGAACGCGAGCGACCTCTTCCGCGTGATGTCCGGCGAGTGCGGCGCGGAGTGCCGGAAGGCGGAGCCCGGAGACGATGCGACGGAAGACCCTTGGTCGCTGCTCGGCAAGTCGCTCGACGCCCTCGTCGCCGATGGGCTCCTCGCATCGGAGCTACGGCCCGGCGCCGAACTGAAGGTCTGGTCGGTCGTCCACGGCTTCGCTTCGCTCGCGCTCGATGGGCTGGCCTCGGTGCCCACGGCAGCAGACCGCGCGCGTGCGCTGGAGGCGCTCCTCGAGTTCACGGTGATCGGCCTGTGCGGCAAAGCTTCGCTCGATGCGTCGCTTGCGCGTCGACAGGATGGCCGAGAGCGCGCGTGAACGTCATCGGTTCGAGGGTGGCGCGAGCGTCAACGTGACGGCGCCGTCGCCCGTACCTGCCACCGACCACGCGGGTACTTCGACTTCATACGCATCGTCGCGTCCCGGCGACCGCACGCGCAGGTGAAGGTGGGGCGGTTTCCGAAGGAGCACGTGGCAGGAGTAGGATACAGGCCAGACCGTTCGGAACGAGGCGCTTCCGTCAGACGCCGTGAGCGCTCGACCGAAGCCGACGAACCCCGGGTCCTCGTCTGCGGCGCCCGGCTCGCACACGTACTTCGCACGGGCGTTGACGTTCCAGAGCTCGACCGCGGCGCCGGCGACCGCAGCGCCGTGCTGGTCGACGACGCGCGCACGCACCTCGAGTGACGCTCGCTCCGCGTGCCTGCCGCGTCGCTCCGTGAGATCGCGTTCCGCGACTTCGGACCAACGGATCGCCGGGTAGAAGGGCAAGCCCGAGGGAGAGGGCGGGTAGTAGGGGCCGAGCGAGCCGCTGGGGTGCGCGACCTTGTCGAAAGGCACCGTCGCGCATCCGACGGTGAGGGTAGTCAGCGTCATGGCAACGAGCCCCTTCATTTCGTGGCGCTCGACAGCGTGACGACGCCCAACGCGCCAGGTTGCTACCTCGTGGTCGAGGCGCCGCTCCGCCTGGTGTGGACGAACCTGCTCGGGCCGGACTTCAAGCCGAACGCCATCCCGAACCGTGGCTTCGGGTTCGTCTGCCAGCTCCGCTTCGATCGGTTGCCGGACGGCGGCGCGCGGTATCAGGCCGCCGTTCACCATATCGACGCCGCGGGCCGCGATGCTCACGCCGCGATGGGGTTCGAGGCCGGCTGGGGGCGGCGCTCGACCAACTCGCGGAGCTGATGCGGCGGGGCTCGCTTCGGCAGCGAACGGTAGCTTTCGAGTAGCACCGCGGTCGAAACCGTGGAGACGTGCGCGCCGTTAGCTGGCCGTGGCCTCGGCGAGCGCCCGCGCGAGGCGGGGCTCGACGAAGTCGAGGAAGGCCCTCGTGCGCGACGGCAGGTGGCGACCACCCACGTATACAAGGTGCATCGGCGTCGCTGGCGCGGCGTGCGCATCGAGGAGGCTGACGAGGCGAGCGTGACAGCGTCGACGTCGTGGAAGGTCGGTCTTGCCTTCGGCCCGCCTGCGCCGTATGTTTTCTGCGGTAGATTTCTCCGCGAGACGCCCATGAACACGCCCGCCC
>JBILLP010000552.1:0-2759 GCA_044376025.1 Bradymonadia bacterium | reverse complement strand
CTTGGTCACCGAAGCCGCACAGCCCGCCAGTCGCCGACGTCGACTCCGCATCGCGCTCACGGCGCTCGCGGCGCTCGCGCTGGCCCTGGGCGCATCGCTGCTGCCCCATCGGGTCACGCAGCGCTGGTCAAGCGGTACGCTGGTGCGCTTCGAGGGGCCTCCTGCATCGCCACGCGGGGATATGCTGCGGGTGGTGGTGATCGATCTGGAGGGCGCCACGACGACGCCCTGGAGGAGTCCGGCCGACGATGGTGGGCCCGAGGCGCGCCTGCGCTGGATCGCGCGCGAGGTCGCCAACTACAAGGTCGACACGATCGTGCTGCTGAACGCGCCCCAGGAGCCCATCTTCGACGGCGCGAAGGCTGCGATCGAGTTCGTGGCGTCAAACACCGAGCTGTACTGGTTTGCGACGCGGACCTCGCAGCGGCGGTGGCTCGCGTGGCGTCGCCCCTGGCGTGAGGGGCCCGGGGCGGTCCTGCTCGGGGAGTCGGTCGCCAGCTCACGGAGCCTGGGCGGGCTGCTGCGCGTCGAGGATGCGCCCGACGGCGTCGCGCTCGTCTTCGACGGGGGCGTCAGGCTGACGGCGCATGCGTCGGGCGACACCGGGCCGCCGCGGGTCACGCTCGAGCGGGCGAAGCTGCTTCGGACCGCACAGACCGGTGTCGACGGCCTGCTGCGCCACCCGGCCTGGTTCGGAGAGCTGGCGAGGCTTGCCCCCGATCCGGCGCGACCGTAGTCTGTCGACCATGAGCGCCTCTCAACCACCCGTACACGCACGCCCCCTCGATGAACGCTTGGCACACCGGCAGCCACGGCGCAGGGTGCCTCAGCCGCCGGCGGCGCTGCTCCGCTCGCTGGCGGCGCTGCGGGTGGAGCGGGCCGACGAGCTGGCGGTGGTCGGGGTCGGCGCGCTCGTGCTGCAGAAGCTCGACCGGCTCGGACAGACGCGGCTGTTCGGCCGCGCGATTGACAGCCTGCTCGAACGCACCACCGCCGGGCTGACCTCCGAGGAGGTCATGCGGCTCGAGGTCGAGGCCTACGAGATCCTC
Source organism: Bradymonadia bacterium (assembly GCA_044376025.1). GTDB lineage: Bacteria > Myxococcota_A > Bradymonadia > REDH01 > REDH01 > JBILLP01. The sequence continues at coordinate 1,710 of JBILLP010000552.1, read as the reverse complement.
GACTTCCTGGTCGGACCGGAGTGGGTCGCCGACGAAGATGCGGAGCGGATCGCCCGCAAGGAGGGCGACCTCATCCTCTACGACCCGCACGCCAGCGTGGCGGAGTTGATCCTGCGGGCGGTCGACGAGCGGTTCGACGTCAAGATCGACTACTTCTCGAAGCGTCGCGGCGAGATGAACACGCGCATCGTGACGCCGATCCGCATCGAGGCAGAGGTCTACCTGCTTGCCTACTGCCATGCCCGGCAGAGCGACCGGGTGTTTCGCATGAACCGCATCACGCGGTGTGTGCCGGTCCACGGTCGCGCATCGCCAACCCTCCGGCCCGCGGAGAGCCGGGGAGACGGCGACGCCGCGCCCATCCAGATGTCGCTGCTCGACGACTGACCGGCGCGCCCTGCCCTAGCCCCGGTCCTCCCAGCCCTTGGCAAACGTGACGGACTGCGTCCACGAGGTCCCGGGCCCGTCGTTGCGGCCGCAGGTCTCAGGGTCGCGGCAGACGAGCCACATCGTGTTGCCGGTTCCGTCAGGCCCCTCGAGCTCCCAGTGCGAGGGGTTCCCCAGCCGTCCGCAACGGGGGCAGGTCGAGTCGCAGGTGCCACGCGCGAGGCTGTGGCTGAAGCGAATCTCGACCTCGAGCGTCCGTGGCTCACGGCCGCGGAGGATGGTGAGGTTCTCGCTTCGATGCAGTGCGGGCTTCATGGTGACCTCTCTGCGTGGGGGGCCGCGGCGCTACGCCTTTGCCGGGCGGGCCGCAAGGGGAGGCCAGGCTCCGGCTTTTCAGCCACGCGTGCGGGTGGTAGTCGGGTGACCCGCGGCGGAGTCGCTGCGGCGGCAGACGGTGCAGGAACGCTCGGGATGACTGACTCGGTCGATCGAAACGTCGTTTGGCACAGAGCGACGGTCGACCGTGCCGCCCGCGAGGCCGTGCTGGGCCAGCGCGGCTGTCTGGTCTGGTTCACCGGCCTGTCGGGCAGTGGCAAGTCGACGGTGGCGAACCTGCTCGAGGCCCGGCTCGCCGACGCAGGCATCGCGAGCTACCTGCTCGACGGCGACAATGTCCGACATGGGCTCTGCAAGGACCTCGGCTTCACCCCGGAGCACCGTCGCGAGAACATCAGGCGCCTCGCCGAGGTCGGAAAGCTCTTTGTGGACGCGGGGTTGATAACGCTTACCGCGTTCATTTCTCCCTATCGCTCCGAGCGCTCGTTCGCCCGCTCGCTGCTCCAGCCCGGAGACTTCTTCGAGGTCTACGTCTCAACCCCGATCGAAGTCTGCGAGGAGCGTGACCCCAAGGGGCTCTACCAGAAGGCGAGGGACGGCAAGATCCCGGAGTTCACCGGCATCAGCGCGCCCTACGAGGTGCCGCTGCGCCCCGAGGTTGTCTTCGACACCTCGAGGCTGTCACTCGACCAGTGTGTCGACCGCGTCTGGGAGGCGCTCAAGCGCGGCGGTCACCTGGGCGACCACCGGCCCTCGGGCGGTCAGGGCGCTGCGAAGACCAGCGACCGGTAGTTCGTCGACGACGACCGCCACCCCGACTGCCTGAAGACGCGGCGCGAGAAGTCGTTGAAGTCGAAGATGTCGGCGTCGATGGCCCTGACATACAGGTAGATCGAGCCTGTCGGGTCGGTCGGCGCGGGGATGCCCCCGAGCAGCGCGCTGAACTCCGGGAAGTCGGCGAAGTTGAACGAGGTCGCCGACCCCGGG
>JBILLP010000551.1:0-2764 GCA_044376025.1 Bradymonadia bacterium | reverse complement strand
CACCCGGTACATCAGGGCCAACCTCGGGCCTGTGCTGGCGCGTGTCGACCTCGAGACACTGCGTGACGAGCCGGCCCCCGAGCTGGCGCTCAACGACATCGGGCGGGTCCGCGTCACGCTGCACCGCCCGATCGTCTTCGATGCCTACAGCCGCAACCGCGCGATGGGCGCCTTCATCGTCATCGACAGCACGACCAACAACACGGTCGGCGCCGGCATGATCCTCGGAGCCTCCGCGGAGCGGGTCGAGACCGAGGGGTCGGGCGTGTCCGCACGCGAGCGCTCGACGCGACTCGGCCATGTGCCGGGTGTCGTGCTGGTGTCGTCCGGAGGCGACGCCGCGGCGTTCGCGGTCGAGCGCGCGGCCTTCGACGCGGGCCTCTTCGCGACGGTCGCGCCGGCCTCGCGGCAGACCATCGAGGCGCTCGTGTCTGCCGGGCTCGTTGCGGTGGTCACCGGGAGCGACGCGGAGCTGGCCGCGTTGCGGGCCGGGCTGGCCGAGGCGGGCACCAAGGGTGTCGTCAGCGTTGATGCCGCGGGCGTTGACGAGGAGCGGCTCGGCGCGCTGGCGATCGAGGCGCTCCGGGGCGTCGGCGTCCTCGCCTAGATGTCGCCCTCGCGGGCCGGCACGCCATCGGGATGCTCGGGTGTCCAGCGTACGTCGCCAATCCGGCGCGCCGGCACACCCGCAATCAGGCTGTAGGGCGGGAACTCCGAGAACTCAGTCACCACCGCACCGGCCGCGATGATCGAGTGGTGCCCGATGCGGCTCCCCATCAGGACGACCGCATTGGTGCCCACAAAGACGTGGTCCCCGATCTCGACCGGGGCGCGGTCGACGCTCGGGTAGGCGCGCTCGGTGACGGTGCGCCTCGCTGAGCTGTGCGTCACGAGCTGCGCGCCCGACGAGATGTCGCAGCCCCTGCCGACGGTCAGTCCGCCGGAGCCGTCGATCACAGTAAAGGCGCCAATCCAGCAGCCGTCGCCGATGCAGGGTTCGCCGACGAACCACGAGAGCGCGTTGTAGGGGTTGTCAGGTAGCTTCTCCATCCGTGCCATGGCGTTCGCTCCGGGTTCGAGGGGGGGTGGTCTGCCCTGGCGCAGCGGGTTCGCCTCGTCGTCACGAAGACTCCCGCGCAGATTCGCGGAATCCGGGGTTGTGGCGCCAGCCCCCCCCGGCTACAGACGCGCGCCCCGTGGAATCCACGGCCACCCGCGCTGCAAGCCCGTGTCATGCAAAAAGCAGAGTTCGTCCGCAATGTCGCCATCATCGCCCACGTCGATCATGGCAAGACCACCCTGGTCGACCAGCTCCTGAAGCAGTCCGGGACCATCGCCGCGCACAAGGAGCTCCAGGAACGCGCGATGGACTCGAACGATCTCGAGCGGGAGCGCGGCATCACCATCCTCGCCAAGTGCACCACCGTGCGGTACGAGTCCGATGACGGGCACGCCTACACGCTGAACATCGTCGACACCCCGGGGCACGCCGACTTCGGCGGCGAGGTGGAGCGCGTGCTGAAGATGGTCGACTCGGTGCTGCTCCTGGTCGATGCCGTCGAGGGGCCGATGCCCCAGACCCGCTTCGTGCTCCGCAAGAGCCTCGCGCTCGGCCTCCGCCCGATCGTGGTCATCAACAAGATCGATCGGCCGAACTCGCGCCTCGATGAGGTGCTCAACATGTGCTTCGACCTCTTCGTCGCGCTCGACGCCCGCGACGAGCAGCTCGATTTCCCGGTCGTCTACGCCTCGGCCAAGCAGGGCTACGCCATGCTCGATCCCAAGGACGAGCCCAAGAACATGCGCCCGCTCTTCGAGCGCATCATCCAGCATGTGCCGGCACCGGTCGCCAACCTCGAGGCGCCCTTCTGCATGCAGGTCGCCACGCTGTCGTACGACTCCTTCGTCGGCCGACTGGCGATTGGGCGCGTCTACGACGGGCGCATCCAGCAGGGCGCCCGTGTCGTGGCGCTCGGACGCGCAGACAAGGCGACCTCGGGACGCATCTCGAAGATCATCCGCTTCTCGGGCCTTGACCGCGTCGAGGTCACCGAGGCGCAGGCCGGTGACATCATCATGGTCGCCGGCATCGACGACGTGCTGCCGGGCGACACCATCTGCGCCCCTGAGAATCCCAAGCGGCTGTCGGCCATCGAGATCGATGAGCCGACGATCAGCATGCTCTTCATGGTGAACACCTCGCCGTTCGCCGGGCGCGAGGGCAAGTTCGTGACGAGCCGCCACATCCGGGACCGCCTCTTTCGCGAGACCGAGGCCGACGTCTCGCTCCGCGTCGAGGACACCGACTCCGCAGAGGTCTTCCGTGTCTCCGGACGCGGTGAGCTGCACCTCGCCGTGCTCCTCGAGCGCATGCGGCGTGAGGGCTATGAGCTCGCCGTCTCGCAGCCCCGGGTCATCCTCAAGACCGACGCCAACGGCAAGACGCTCGAGCCCATGGAGCTCGTCGTCATCGAGTGCGGCGAGGACTACCAGGGCACCGTCATCAACAAGCTCAACCAGCGGCGCGGCGAGCTCAAGGTCCTCGAGCCTTCGGGCGAGGGCATGAGCCGCATGGAGTACCTCATTCCCTCGCGCGGCCTGATCGGCTTCAGGTCGGAGTTCCTCACGGACACCCGCGGCACCGGCGTGCTCTATGCCAACTTCGACCACTACGCGCCCTACCGCGGCGACATCCCGCAGCGCTCCAATGGCGCCCTGATCGTGCTCGAGCCCGGCACCACCACGACCTACGCGCTCTTCAGCC
>JBILLP010000550.1:0-2771 GCA_044376025.1 Bradymonadia bacterium | reverse complement strand
ACGAAGAGGTTGCCGTCGCGGTCGACCTCGACCGACGAGGTGATCGCTCCCGGGAGCGGGATGCACCAGCGCGTCGCGCCGGTGGCCACGTCGAGCGCGAAGACCGTGCAGTCGTCGGGGGTCGGCTGCGAGGCCGTGACGTAGAGCGTGCGGCCGTCGGGAGCGAAGGTGTTGGGCTGCGCGATCACCTGCCCCTGCAGCACGTGCCACGCCTGGGTCCAGCGGTCGGGGGTGTCGCAGTCGACGAAGTCGCCGTTGCGCGGCCCCCCATGAACGCCCGCATAGGAGCTGGTCGCGGGGTAGGCGCCGCCGTGGTCGGTGGCGCATCGTGGCAGGTCGAGGGCGCCGTCGCCGCCGCAGGCGGTGGCCGTGAGGGTCGACGCGGCGACCGCGAGACGGCGCCACGCGGGGCTGGGGCTGGACAGCGGGGTGTCGTGTGGGTGTCGGGGCATGATGCACCTCGGGTTGCGTGGTGCGAGTATGCCCCACCGGGGTCGGGCACGACAAGCCCCATGCGCGTCCTCGGGGAGCGATGCCCGCCCGCACCGGGGCCGCCACGGGGACTCGACGGCGGCGGCCCGAGCCGGTAGGGAGCCGCCGCAGCGGGGGCCACAGGCGGCACCTCGCGCCGGCCGCGCGCCCGAGAGACCCCATGATCGCCCGCCTACCCCGCCTCGTGACGTCGCTGCTGGTGGCGCTGCCCCTGGCGCTCGGCGCGGCGCGCGGCTGGGCCTGCCCCGCCTGTGTCGAGGGTGACGACGGTGGCCGCGCCGACCTGGCCGGCACGTCGCGCACCTGGTCGGCCCAGCTCTCGGTCGAGGCCTGGCGAGACCGCCTGCGCGGGGGCGACGGGCAGGCGCTCGAGGTCGTGCGCGCCACCCCGTCGCTGGCGTGGCGCACACCCTGGCTCGATCGCTCCGTCGTGCTCTCTGCCGCCCTGCCGCTGTCGCTGCGCCGGCAGCGGAGCCTCGAGCCCGACCTCGAGCTCGCACGCACCAGCGCACCCGGCGACCTCGACACCTCGGCCACCTGGAGCCCCGCGCAGCCCGGCGTAACGCAGTCGGCCTCTGCGACGCTCGGGGTCCGCTGGCCGACCGCTCCCGAGGTCGAATCGAACGGCGCGCCGGTCAGCGACGACGTGCAGCCCGGCAGCGGAGCCTTCACGCTCCTGGCCGGCGCCGGCGTGCAGTCGACCACCGGTACCTGGACGCTGTCAGGGAGCTGGATCTTCGCAGCCGATGCCCGCCTCTTCGTGCCGGTGGTCGCCCTGCGCGCGGAGCGCCCGGGCGGGGCCGCGGCGCTCGACCTCCGCGCCGAACGCCGGATTGGCGACTCGCTCGGGCTCGAGGCAGGCGCCTGGACGCGCGGCGACCTCGCGGCGGCCGACGACGACGGCCCGATCGACGACACCGGCGGAGTCGTCACCGGCGCACTCGCGGGCGCTTCGTGGCATGCCGCGTCGGGGCTCTCGGTCGGCCTGCGGACACGCGTCCCGGTCGCCTCGATCGCGACGGGCAACCACGAGCGCGGCCCCGCCCTGGCGCTCTGGCTGCGCTGGGCGGGCGCGGCAGGCGCCGACGACGAGGGCCCGGTTGACCTCGGGCCCGCCGGGCTGTGGCGATGAGGCGCATCGCCCGCACGGTCGCGCTCGCGGCCGCCGCAACGGTCTCGACCTGGTGCGGCGATGCGCTCGACGCACCGGCCGTCGAGGTGGCACTCACCGTCTCGCCGCAGGCCACGAACCCGCCCTCGGGCTTCTGGATGGTCGTCGAGTCGGTGACGCTGCTGCCCTGCGACGACACCGCGGCGTGGCTCCGGTGGTCACCAGCCCCGGCCGCGGCGCATGGCGAGGCAGCGCCCAACGTGATCGCCGCGCCCTCGGTGATCGACCTGACCCGCGCATCAACGACCCTGCTGGGCGCCATGCGCCCGCTGCCCGACTGCTACGACCGGATCGGGCTGGTCATCGGCCCCGCCGACGACGATGCGGCGGGGCTGCCGGGCACACCGATGCTCGGCGCCAGCATCGGCGTCACACAGGGCGAGACGACCTCGACGCTGTCGCTGCGCCGCGAGGTGACGTTGGCGCTGCCCGCGCCGCTGCGGCTCGACGAGGGCGAAGATGCCGCCCTGGTGGTCAACCTTGACGCGGTGCCCACGGCGGCAGGCGCCGCGCCCGCGGAGGCGCTCGAGGGCTGGCTGCTGGCGGTGCCGGAACACCTTGCGGTCGAGGTCACCGCGCGCGGCGAGTAGCCGGCGCCAGACTGTGTGTCGTCGGAATCGCCGGCGCGACGAAACTTCGGTAGATCGAAGCGGTCACACCAACGTTCCTCCGCTCCACTGGCGTCGACGCGCCGGTGATCCTGCTTCGTGAGTCCGCCATGCCACGATCGACCCCCGACCCCGTCTCGACCTGCCTGCGATGGTGGGTCGCCCTGCTGCTGTGCCTCGTGGTGGCTCCCTCGCGGGTGGCCGCGGAGCCCGATCCCCGCGAGTCGGTGCCCGAGGCGCTGCGACCCTGGATCCCGTGGGTGCTCGCCGACTACCCCGATGTGGTCTGCCCGGCCACGAGCAGCGGCGAGCGCATCTGTGTGTGGCCGGGGCGGCTGGCGCTCGACCTCGACGAGTCGGGGGGGTCGTTTGCACTCGACCTCGAGCTCGCGTCGCCGCACTCGGTGACGCTGCCGGGTGACTCGACCCACTGGCCCGGAGACGTCATGCTCGACGGCGCACCCGCGACCCTGGCGCGCGTCGGCGACATCCCGACCGCA
>JBILLP010000094.1:0-8960 GCA_044376025.1 Bradymonadia bacterium | reverse complement strand
CACCCCAGCGCACCAGCGACGGGTCGACGTCGAGGCCGACGTCGGGCATGTCGCCAAACACACAGTCGAGCGTCTTGTTCTCCTTGACCACCAGGATCACGTGCTCGATCGGCGTGTAGTCGCCAGGCCGCACCGGGATCGGGAAGAAGTCGTCACACTCGAAGGGGAAGACCTCGCGCGGCCTCAGGAAGTTCGAGATCACCTGCGCCGTCGTCCCCGCGAGGTCGAGCGTCGGCAGCTCGACGATGCTGATGCTGCCGTCGAGGCGCTGCTTCGAGCCCCGGCCCAGGTTCGGCCCCGAGCCCCTCCCCTTGCCCTCGGTGACCACCAGGTAGCGGCCGTCGGGCGTCACCAGCGAGCCCGAGGGGTACCAGGTCGTCGGCATCGAACCCTCAAGCGAGAGATCGACCGTGGCGAGCACCGACACCGCGTTGTCCACGCCGCGGGTCGCGTAAAGCGTCGCGCCGTCGGGCGAGAGCGACACGTCGTTGACGTTGCTCCGGTCGAGCGGGGCGCCCTCCGAGTCCTGCAGGACCTCAGGCTCAGTGACGATCGCCGAGCGCGACACGGTCCAGTCCTGGGTCTTCAGCTCGACCACCCGGTCGATGCCCGAGACGGCCACCCAGAGCCGCGCACCGTCGGTCGACGAGACCATGCCCATCGGGCTGCGCCCGACCTCGACCTCGGACACCTTCTCTCCGGTCTCCGCGTTGTGGACCCAGATCGACTTGGCCAGCATCGATGACACGACGACCTGGTTCCGGGCGGGCACGAACTCGATGTCCCACACGCCCGGCACGGTCGTCCACGTCGCCACCACCGCCTCGGCGCTCTCGAACGCCTGCGTGTTGATGACCAGCAGCCGGTTGCCCTCCGCCTCTCCGACGAGCAGCCGGCTTCCGTCGGGCGACAGCGCCAGCCCCGAGGTCACGAGCGGCAGCGAGGCGCTCGCGCGGAGCGTCACGCTGCCCGTCGAGGTGTCGACGTCATAGGCATCGACCCGCTTGGTCGAGCCCGACGAGACGTAGAGCGCGCGCCCGTCCGACGACAGCGCGAGGCCGTAGTAGGCCTCGTCACGCTCGACATCCTGCACCACCGTGCCGGCGGTCACATCGACCACGTACAGCCGCCGGTCGTCGATGCTCGTGCTCAGCACGTAGGCAAACCGCCCGTCGGGGCTGACGCGCACATTCGAAGGGAAGCCCTGCACGTCGATCGTGCGCCCGGGCGAGCTCAGCCCACGGCCGCCGGGAGCGAGCACGCGGCCATTCTCCTCGGCACGCGCAGGCAGCTTCGCGGCCTCGGTCGGGACAGGGTCGCAGACGACCTCGGGAACCTCCCAGGTATCGCTCGGTGGAGTGGTGTCGCCGCTGCCGTCGAGCTCGGCATCGTCGGTGTCGTCTCCGGAGCCATCGAGGGTGTCGGGCTCGTCGGTGGTATCACCCGTCGCCACGTCTCCCGACCCGTCGACCCGGGCTCCACCGCCACCGCCGTCGTCGCAGGCCACCGCCAGCGACAGCAGACCGAGCCACCACCAACCTGCCGCCGCGCGCATCCTTCGCATCATCGACCTGCCATGCATCCCACCACCCGGTCGCGCTTGTACCACGCCCAGAACGAAGCGTCGCGGGAGAATTCGCGACGCGCCTGTGACAGGACGCTTGCGGGCTTCACCACAACCCTACTACCCGCGGCCTCCCGAACCCGCCTCGACCCGGCCCCATGAGCCACGCCACGCCCGAAGGTCCGCCCTCGACGGACGCGACAAGAACGGCGGCTCCCGCCACGACGACGCGACGACGCATCCTCGCGCTCGGGCGCTGGCTCGCGCGCCTTGTGCCGCTCGCACTCACGATCGCGCTGCTGCTCGCCCTCGAGGCCGCCTCGACGCCTCCGCTCCCGACGGTGCAGCAGGACCCCGGTCGCGCCGCCACCGAGGCTCGGCTCATCCTGGTCTGGTTCGACTCGCTCTCGACCCGCGACCTCGACAACCCGCAGGCGCTCCGGCGCACCAAGGCCCGGCTCGGCAGCGCCCTGCACGGGCCTGTCCGGGAGTGCGTCGACGCCATCAGCGTGCCCTGCTTCTCGGCGATGAGCACCGGCGTCGACCGCTTCTCGCTGTTCGCCATGTTCAGGAACTTCGGCGACGCCAGCGGCATGCCGGCCGGCAGCGTCTTCAGGGTCTTCCACGACCGCGGCATGCGGCTCGGGTTCATCGGGGATCCGCAGGTCGCACCGCTCTTTCGCGGCTTCGACTGGAGCGTGGTGCAGCACGACGGCGACGACATCGCCGCGCTCGACCAGGGCATGGCCGCACTCGACCGCGAACGACTCGACGTGGTGGTGATCCACCTCCGAGAGGCCGACGAGATCTCCCACAAGGAGGGTCCCGCGAGCAGGGAGTACGCCGACGCCCTCGAGCGCTTCGACCTGCACCTGCAGCACGTCTTCGAGCGGCTCCGGCCCGGCGACAACCTCATCGTGCTCGGCGACCACGGCCACACCGAAGACGGGAGGCACTTCGCCGGCCTCGATGTCCCGACCTACTCGATGGCCTGGGGACCGTTCTTCGCGCGGCCCGGCCACACCGCCATGAGCATCACCGACCACGCCGCGGTCTGGGGCAGGGTCTTCGGCGTGCGGTTCGGGCAGGTCGCCTGGCTCGACGACTACCTCGAGGGCCGCCCCCTGCCGCCAGTCGAACCGCTGCCGACGCTCGCCGGCGGCAACCACCCGATCCGGCTCTGGGTCACCCTGCTGGCGCTCCCGGCGGCGCTCGCGGTCGGCTTCGGGCCGGCGCTGAGGCGTCGTGACCTGGTCAGCACCGCCCTGCTCGCGCTGCTCGCGGTCCTCCTGTTCGGGGTCGGCGCGAACTACGCGAGCGTCCAGCCGGTCCTCTACGCGCTGCCCGACGCCACCAAGCCCCTCGTCGGGCTCGCGACCGCGGGGCTCGGGCTGCTCGCCGTCAGGGTCGCACGGCGACTCACGCGCGACGAGACCGACCTGACGCCCGAAGCCGGGCTGCTCGGCGCCTCGCTGACCGCGACCCTGCCGACGCTCTACAAGTTCGGAGGCTTCTTCTCGGCTGCCTGCGGCCTCTTCATCGAGTCGGCCGTCGTGGCCTTCAGCGCACGAAGCCGACGCAGCGCGCTGCTCGTGGCCCTGGCGCCGGTCGCGCTGCTCGGGCTCGTCTGGGATGCCCGCATCCGGAACTTCTCGCTGCTCGGCTTCCCGGCGTTCTCCGACATCCCCGCCTGGGCCGCGTGGCTCGTGACCGCGCTGCTCTGGCTGCTCCTGCTCGCGAGGGCGCTCCCGCGGACCACGGCCTCGCTGACGGCGGCCTCGATCGGAATGGTGCTCGCGGGCACCGTCGACCTGCTCCCGCCGCGTCTCTACATCATCCCGTGTGTCGCGTTCCCGCTGCTGGCTGCCGCCTCGGTTCGCAGTGCCCGGTGGCTGCCGCACCTGCTGGCCGTGGCCCCCGCCGCGATGGTGTTCTTCTTTCGCGGGGACCCGGGGCGCGTCGGCCCGCTCGTCGCGGTGATCCTCGGGGCCACCCTCTGGCTCGCACGGCGCGGTGGGCGCAGCGACCTCGCCACGGCGCTCGGCGCGACCATCTGGGTCTGGGCGCTCCACTGGACACTGTTCGGGGGCCGGATCTCAGGGATCAACTTCAACTACTTCTTCGCCTGGCTGCCGCCCGGCGGACCCGTCGAGTCGACCTGGGCGATCAACGCCACGCTCACGACGCTGCTCTATATCTCGCCGATCGCCCTCGTGCTCGCCGTTGCCAGGCGTCTGGGCGGACCCGATCCCGCCCTCCTCGCCGACCGCATCCGGGAGCTCGCCGCACTCAAGATGTCGCTCGTGCTCGTGCTGATCGTCGGCTTCTACGCGACCGCGACCCCGGTCGGCCCCTTCGTGACCGCCGACGTCCTGTCCGAGACGATGAACTGGGCGATCGTCATGCTCGCGATGCTGACCATGCCGCTCACGCCGTCTCCCGCGCAGGTCCCGGGCGGACCCGTCGAGCCTGCCTGAGGCCGGCTCGCGGCCCCGCGCGGAGCGCTTTTGGATTGTTCCCGGTTGCCGGCTTCTGCTAGCCACGACGCGCGCTTTCACTCGACCGTGCCGGCCTCCGGCACAAGCCTCCCGGAATGCCCATGACGAGCTTCTCGACCCGCCTCGCGGTTGCCGCCGCGGCCATGCTCTCGCTCTGGATCACCGCCTGCGGCTCGACCAGTGAATCAGCAGGCGAGGCCTGCGCCACCGACTCCGACTGTGCCGGCACCGATCGCTGCGTTGACAGCATCTGCGTCGATCCCGGTGGCACGAGCTGCGACGAGGCCAGCCCCTGCCCCACCGGCTTCGACTGCGTCGAGGGCGCCTGCGCCGCGATCGCTCCCCCGGACCGCGACGGCGACGGCATCGCCGACGACGCCGACAACTGCCCCGACGCGTCGAACCCCGACCAGGCTGACACCAACGCCAACGGCGTCGGCGACACCTGCGATGAGATCATCCTCCCCGGGTCGTGCACCACCTCGCTCGACTGCGCCATCGACGAGGTCTGCCGCGAGGGCTCCTGCCGCACCATCACCTGCAACTCCTCGCGGCAATGCCCCGAGGACGCCGTCTGCGCCGGCACCATCTGCCGCGCCGCCCCAGGCTGCGAGACCGACGCAGACTGCACCGCCACGCTCGGCACCTGCCAGGAGGGCCGCTGCGCCCCGGGCTGCGACACCAACGCCGAGTGCGGTGGCACCGCCGCCACCGGCTGCGAGGGCGGCGCCTGCCTCTTCGCCTGCAACTCCGACCAGACCTGCGACCCCAACGAGCGCTGCACCGGCGGCTTCTGCGTGCCCGATGAGTGCACCGGGACCGGCCTCGAGGGCTGCCCCGAGGGCGAGCGCTGCAATGGCAACGGTGCCTGCGAGCCCTACACCGGCTGCACCGCCGACACCGACTGCGTCGCCACCGAATACTGCGCCAGCGGCATCTGCGAGCCCCGCCAGGGCTGCCTGAGCGACCTCAACTGCGGCAACGGCGAGATCTGCGAGAGCGGCTTCTGCATCGACGCGCCTGAGTGTAATGCCGACGCCGACTGCCCGAACAGCACCGATGACTGCATCGGCGGCATCTGCGTCCCCGGCCTCTGCCGCGGTGACGGCGAGTGCCCCGACGGCCAGTTCTGCAACGCCGGCGCCTGCGAGGTGGCCGAGGTCCCAGAGGCCCTCGACCGCGTCGTCATCCTGACCCGCCCCGTGCCTCTCGTGCCCGGCGATACGCTCACCTTCGAGGCCATCGCCTTCGACCGCCGCGGACAGGTCGTCCCCGGCGCCGCCTTCGACTGGACGAGCAGCAACAACGCCGTCGCCACCTTCACCGCCAGCGTCCTCACCGCGACCGACACCTCGGGCTCCACCGAGGTCACCGCCCGCGTCGCCGGCACCTCGACCCCCGTCAGCGCGCCAGTCACCATCATCAACCTCGGTGAGCCCACCGAGGCCACCGGCTCCCGCGTCTACGTCGTCGACCGGCTCACCGGCGCACCCGTCGCCGGCGCCAGCGTCGGCATCGGCACCGACCGCGTCGACACCGGCGCCGACGGCATCGCCACCTTCAACCGCCCGATCTCGGGCGACCTCCACATCTTCGCCGCCGACCGCAACTACGTGTCGATCCTCGGCATCGAGGAGGGCTTCCGCGACCTCTACGTCCCGGTCGGCAAGGCCCGCGGTGCCTCCGAGTCCGGTGGCTTCACCGGCCAGATGAACTTCGACCTCATCACCGCGCGCGGCGACTCCACCATCGGCCTCGCCGGCGCCGCCATCCCCGGTAACCTCGTCGACCTCGACCTCGCCAACCTCCTCGGCGACACCTTCACGACCGCCATCAACGTCCCCGGACTCGGCGGGCAGGAGCTCCCGCTCCCCGGCGGCCTCGTCATCGGCACCAGCTTCTTCGGCATCGGCGACATCAAGGGCACCTACTACGCCCTCGCCCCCGGCGGCGTCACCTTCGCCTGGGCCCTCGGCGGCAAGGTCAACACCTCCGAGCTCTTCGGGCTCTTCCAGGGTGGCGGCTTCGGCGACCTCGGCTCCATCCTCGGCGCCATCCTGCCGCTCTTCGAGTCCTTCCAGCACGACGTCGCCCCCCTCGACGCCGAGGCGCTCCCGCTCGCCGCCGACACCACCGACATCGACGGAGACGGTGACCGCACCGAGCTCATCGCCCAGTACAACGCCTTCCCCGAGCTCGAGCTCTCGCCCGAGGTCGCCCAGCGCTACCGCACCCAGATCAGCTTCCCCGAGCTGCCCGAGATCGAGGGCGAGCCCGCGGAGACCGCCATCCTCGTCGGCGGCGTCTCCGTCGACGGCGTCGGCTTCGTCCCCACCGGCATCTCCGCCGTCAACCTCCCCGGCGGCGGAACCCCCGATGACATCGTCCTCCGCATGGCTCCCTCGCACAGCGGCCTCGGCGTTGGCGACTTCTCCGTCGTCGCCATCGCCTTCGGCAACTCCGGGGCCGGCGTCGGCGCCGGTGGGCTCTCGCTCCCCTCGAGCATCTCCACCCGCATCTTCTCAGGCGCCTCGCTGCCCTCCACCGTCGACTTCGCGGCACGGCCCTTCCCGTCCCTGCCCGCCGACGCCTCGTGGAGCGACACCACCCGCGTGCTGACCGCGCAGGCCGCCGACGCCGACCTGCTCCGCGTCTCCCTCGTCGGCGCGTCCCGGAGCTGGGAGGTCTGGTCTGCCGGCGGCGCCGACCTCAACGTCACCCTCCCCGCCTCGCCCCGACGCTTCGAGCCGATCGGCGCCGACGTCTTCCCCCGCGTCGAGGCCATCCAGCTCGCGCCAGGGACTGAGTTCCAGGAGCTCGTCGAGGCCGGTGGCAACACCCTCTTCGACATCGACCGCCGCGCCACCGGATTCGCCCGCTTCGAAGCGCGCTAAGGAGCCCCATGCGCACGTCGCCCCTGTTGTTCCTCGCCCTCCTCGCTGTCACGGCCTGCTCCGAGGACAAGGTCGTCGACTCACCCGTCAGAGGGCAGACCGACACCACCGAGGGTGACACTCGCAGGAGCGACACCTCGACCGGTGACGACACCTCGACCGGTGACGACACCTCGACCGGTGACGACACCGGCCCGGCAGAGGCGGTCTGCGAGCCTGCCGCCGTCCGCTGCGACTCCGCCACGACCGCGGCCCGGTGCAGCCCCGATGGCACGAGCTGGCTTCCTGAACCCTGCGGCGCGTCGCAGCGCTGCATCGCCGCCGCCGGCTGCCGTGACGTCGTCTGCGAACCCGGATCCCGCGAGTGCACCAGCGACATTCGCTTCCGCCGCTGTGCGCTCGACGGCAGCCGGTGGGAGGTCGAGGGCGACTGCGGCTCCGGCACCTACTGCAACGAGGGCGCCTGCGACCCCATCGGCTGCCTCCCCTCGGTCATGATCGCCATCGATGGCTCGAGCAGCATGGGCAGCCAGTACCCCACCATCCAGCGTTCGATCGACACGATCGTCTCCGCCAACCCCGACGTCGCCTTCGGGCTCTCGATGTTCCCGACCGGGCTGGGCTGCTCGCTCGGCGATGGTACCCCAGGCCTCTTCGGCACCCCGGGCGTCACCTGGCCGCACGTCCCGATCCAGACCAACGCCGCGCCCGCGCTCCAGCGCTGGTTTGCGAGCAACGACAACGCCGGCGGCGCAACCCCGCTCATCTCGACCATCGAGTGGTTTGCCGACAACGTCGACCGCGTGTGGTCGGTGCCTGAGAACGGCTACCTGCTGGTGATGACCGAGGGCGCCGACACCTGCACCTGCAGCAACGACACCGATCCGCGTCCGGGCGGCCAGGACCGCACCGAGTGCCTCGTAGAGAACGGCTCCGCCGCCACCCGGGCGCTCGTTGCCCGTGGCGTCAAGGTCTACGTCATCGGCTACAACTACTCCGAGGAGCCAGAGGCGCTCAACGCCATCGCCTCCAACGGCGGGACCTCGATCACCGAGTTCGTGCCAGCCGGCGGCGAGGCGGGCCTGACCAACGCCTTCGAGGCGATCGTCTCCGACGCCAAGCTCTGCCTGTAGCCGCGGGGTGCGGCGCCCCGCACGGGGCTGTCGCAAGCGCGAACCCGGCACGCCGGGCGTTGCGGCTACTCAGCCGGGGTGAACCCACACGGCTACGTCCCCGGCATCGATGACCGCGGCGGTGGTCCGACCGAGCCTTCGAGGGCCGGTCGCCTCTGCGCGGCGACCGCCCATCACCAGCAGGTCGAGCTGCTCCGACACCGCCCAGCGGGTCAGCGCCTCCGAAGGCTCCCCCGCCTCGACACGCACCTTCTCGCTCAGCGCGCGGACGCCCTGGGCGAGGCCGTACGGGAGCTCGAGCCCCGCCTCGAGCTGCTGGAACAGCCGGATCGCCTCCTTTCGAGCGCGAGCCATCCTCTCGTCAGGTTCGGGCTGCACGCAGCGTCCCGGATCGAGGTGGGCCACGGTCGGGATCACGAAGCAGGGGTGCACCCGGGCCTGCAAAGCATGCGCGAGGTCAAGCGCCGCCCTGAAGACCGCACCGGCGCCGGCGCCGAGGTCGAGCGCCACGCCGATCCGCTGTACCTGCTCGGGCACCGTCCGCCCCGGGACGGCCACAGGCCACTGGGTCGAACCGATTGCGGCGCCCCACAGCCTCGAGATTGCCCCGTCCCCGGATTCAGGCCGGCCGAGCAGCCACCACTCCGCACCCGACGCCCTGACCGCACCGTCGATGCTGTCTGCCGACGCGCCGTACACGCCCTGCGGCTTGGGTCGGTTGCCGGTACGGGTGGCGAGCCGAGAGGCGAACGCGCGCACAAGCTGCTGCTCCACAAGCGCGGCCTCATCGCCGGTGCAGGCATAGGGCAGCAAGAACTCCATCGCCTCGCGCGTCAACGCCCGGCTGACAGCAGCCACGCGGGTACGGTCG
>JBILLP010000549.1:0-2791 GCA_044376025.1 Bradymonadia bacterium | reverse complement strand
GCGCCAACTTGTACCCTGCCCTTTCAGCCGGCGGTCCGGTCCAGGATCCATTGCACGGCCCGGCGGTAGTCCTCGGCACCGCGTGAGTCCGGGTCGTAGTCGAAGATGGAGAGCCTGTGCGACGGCGCCTCCTTGAGCCGGGTGTTCACCCGGATGGGCGGCATCACGCGGTCGCCGAAGTGGGCCGTCAGCGACTGGATCGCCTCGTCACTGATGCGGTTGCGCGAGTCGTAGAAGGTCGGCAGCACGCCGAGCACCTCGACCGGGTGCCCGAGCCGCTCGTTGACCGACTGGATGGTCCGCATGATCTGCCGGACGCCGACCAGAGACAGGTAGTCGCAGGAGACCGGGATGAGCACGCGGTCGACGAAGGTGAGCACGTTGAGGTTCAGCAGCGACAGGCTCGGGCCGCAGTCCACGAGCACGACGTCGTGGTCAGGCAGCGACTCGAGCCGCTCCCGCAGCACGCGGTCCCTGCCCTCGTTCATGCGGGCGAGGTAGATGTCGGCGCTTGCGAGCCGCTCGTCGCCGGGGACCACGTCAAGGTTCTCCCGCGCACGAACGGAGCAGTCGGCCAGCGGCGCACCCTCGACCAGGAGGTGGTAGAGTCCCTTGCCGCCCTTGAGTCCGAGGCTGACGCAGACGTGGCCCTGGGAGTCGGCGTCGAGCAGCAGCGTGCGTCTCTGGTGCACGGCGAGCCCCGCGGCGACGTTGACCGAAGTGGTGGTCTTGCCGGTCCCGCCCTTCTGGTTCAGCACCGCAATCCGGAGCACTCGTCGCGGGGCCGGGCCCTTGCCGCGGTCGATCAGGGCGAGGCGGCAAGGCTCGGAGCAGACCCAGGTCGCGCCCGATGGGTTGGTGATGCGCTGGTAGGCGAAGGCGGGCACGAAGGTGGCGCCACAGACGCCGCAACGCTGTTCGGTCGATGTCGTTCGGATGCTCACGATCGACGCTCCTGTGTCATCGGCCGCGGCCGTGGAGCAGCGGGTAGGGGTCGAGGGCCACGCCGTGGCGACCCATCTGGAAATGCAGGTGCGGTCCCGTCGAGCGGCCGGTCGAGCCGACCGCGCCTACGCGCTGCCCCCGCTCGACCTCATCGCCGGTCTCGACCGAGACGCGTGAGAGATGAAAGTACTGGCTCCGCCAGCCATCGCCATGGTCGATGACCACACAGTTGCCGGTACCGGCGCTGCACCAGCCGGCGAGCACCACGCTGCCGGGGGCGGTGGCGAGGACAGGCGTGCCGGTGGGCGCACCGTAGTCGATGCCGCGGTGCATGCGTCCACGCTCCCCGGTGATCGGGTCGATGCGCGGGCCGAACCGGCTCGTGACGCGGCCGTCGCGGATCGGGCTCGCCCAGGTCGACGCCGGGGGCTCGGCGCCCACGTGCCGGATGCGCCGAACGGGGAGCGCGGCCTGCGCGCGGCGGCGCACGATCGTGCGCTCCGGCAGCACCGGGGCCTCGGTCGCACGGCGCAGGGTCCGCGTACCGCCCGGCGGTGGCGCCGGAGCCGCCTCCGCGTGCTCGTCGGCCTCGAACATGACCTCGTCGAGGGCAGCAGAGATGAGCTGGGCCTCGATCTCGGTGCTTGTCCCCCGGACAGCGGGAGCAGCGAGCGCCTGCTCGAGCGCAGCCGCAACGCGGCGCGCCTCGGGAGCGGTCGCGACGACGCGGACGTCGTCGCCCTGCATCACGGACTCCGCCCGGGCCATCGCCACGGCCAGCCTCGCGACCTCGATGGCAGCCGCGACGTCAGGTCCACCCTGGGCCGACGTCGGCGCAGGCGGCAGGCCCCCGCAGGCTGCGGCAACCGCGAGCGCGCACAGGCAGATGTGGCGCCTCATGTCGCCGGCTCGTCGACCGGGAGGTATCGCGACCTGAACCAGGCGAGGGCCACAACGCCGATCAGCACGGCAAACCAGAGCGTGGCGATTCGGATCAGGTAGGTGGCGGCCGTCGCAGCAGCGCG
The DNA here is from genome assembly GCA_044376025.1 of Bradymonadia bacterium. Lineage (GTDB taxonomy): Bacteria > Myxococcota_A > Bradymonadia > REDH01 > REDH01 > JBILLP01. The sequence goes on along the minus strand of JBILLP010000549.1, from coordinate 821 downwards.
CGAGGGCACCTGGCCGGTCTGCTCGAGCAGGATGCCCATCGACAGCTCGGTGACGCCGAGCCCGCCCGGAACGAAGCTGAAGGCGCCCAGGAACGTCGTCGCGCCGTAGATGAAGACGCAGGGCCCCGGCGTGCTGCGCGCTCCCTCGAAGCCCTGCGCGATCAGGTGCAGCGAGTAGGCCTCGAGGAACCACGCCACCGCCGCCGCAGAGACCGCCAGCAGCAGCACACGCGGCCTCAGCAGCGCCCGGACGCTCCCGTACAGCCGGCGCGCCACCGGTCCGATCCGGGTACCAACGGGGGATCGCTCGATCAGTCCGATCGATCCGAGCATCAACCGCTGGTTCGAGAGCACGACCACGCCGAGCCCCGACACAGCGGCGATGCCGAGCAGCAGGGTCAGGGTCCCGTCGCCGCCTCCGAGCGCGGAGAGCGTGCCCGCGTAGTGGCCGAGCCCGGCGGCCACCACGGCAAAGAGGCCCAGCACATCGGTGAGACGCTCGGCGAACACCGCGGCGCCAATCGTCGCCGGCGGCACCCGATCTGACCGCTGCAGCAGCCACGCCTTGAGCAGCTCGCCCATCTTGCCCGGCGTCACCGTCATCGCAAACCCGGCCAGAAAGGCCGCCCGCGAACGCTCTGGCGCGATCGTGACGCCGAGCTCCGAGAGATAGAGCCTCCAGCGGTAGTAGCGCAGCACGTAGTTTGCCGAGGCGAGCAGGAGCCCCCAACCAAAGGCGGACCAGCTGAACCCGTGCAGCGCGTCGCGCACGCGGGCGAAGTCGCCCCAGGCGGCAAAGAGCACATAGACGAGCACACCCA
>JBILLP010000548.1:0-2792 GCA_044376025.1 Bradymonadia bacterium | reverse complement strand
GAGGCCGTCACACTGCTCCGCATCCGGAGCTCCCGCGACGGCCGAGCAGACGGTGGCGCCACCGGGGTCGGCAGGGTCGCAGACGCGGATCCCGGCGCGGGTGCAGAGCCCGAGGCCGCTGAGGCAGGTGCTGCCGAGGTCGGACCACGCGGCGCCCTCGTCGACGGTGCCGTCGCAGTCGTTGTCGACTCCGTCGCAACGCTCCGACTCCGGGCTCCTGACGGGGACGCAGGCCACCCGGCCCTCGCGGCAGGAGGTCGAGCCCGAGGAGCAGATGCCGGGGCTGCCGGTCGAGCAGGCGATGCCACCGCCCGGGTTGCCCTCGTCGGCAGGCCCGTCGCAGTCGTTGTCGACCCCGTCACAGAGCTCGAGCCCGAGTGGCCGCTGCTCCCCGACGCACGAACCGAAGTAGCCGCCGAGGCAGGTCCGCAAGCCGGAGCGGCAGAAGCCGACACCCTCGGTGTTGTCGGGGCCGTCGTAGCACTCCTCCGAGAGCGGCTCGTCGAGCGCGTCCTCGTCGATGGCGCCGTCGCAGTCGTTGTCGAGGCCGTCGCACAGCTCCTCGGCGGGCTCGATCAGGGGCACGCAGACTGCCCCGGTGGCGCCGCAGACGGTCGCGCCGCGGGCGCAGACGCCAGGGAGGCCGGTCGAGCACAAGAAGCCGCCCGAGGCGTTGTCCTCGTCGGTGGCGCCGTCGCAGTCGTTGTCGATGAGGTCGCAGGCCTCGGGCTCAGGCAGCCGGTCGCCGACACAGGGGCCGAACTCGCCGAACTCGCAGGTCTGCTCGCCACCGACGCACAGGCCGACACCCTCGGTGCCGGGGGCGCCCCCGTAGCAGGGCCGCACGAGCGGCCCCCGGTCGTCACCCTCGTCGGTGCTGCCGTCGCAGTCGTCGTCGATGCCGTTGCAGAGCTCGTCGGTGGCGACCTCGATCGGCACGCAGATGAGCGTTCCGGTCGCGTCGCAGATCGTCGAGCCCGCCGCGCAGCGCCCGGCGGCACCGGTCACGCAGGCCTGCCCCGTGCCCGGGACGCCTTCGTCGACCGAGCCGTCGCAGTCGTTGTCGATGCCATCGCAGCGCTCGGGCTCAGGGAGCACCTGCCCCTCGCAGTCGGTCAGGAGCCCGTCGCGGCAGGCTCTCGAACCGGCGCGGCAGGGTCCGAGACCCAGGGTCGCAGGTGCCGCGGTGTAGCACTCGATCGCAACGGGGCCGCCGTCGGTGGCCTCGTCGACGCTGCCGTCGCAGTCGTCGTCGGCTCCGTTGCAGAGCTCCTCGCGCGGGGACTGCAGCGGGCGGCACTCAAGCGCGCCGCCCTCGCAGAAGCGGCGGCCTGAGGCGCAGATGCCCGCGAAGCCGGTGTCGCACTCCTCGTTGGCGCCGACGATGTTGTCGTTGATGTTCCCGTCGCAGTCGTTGTCGAGGCTGTCGCAGAGTTCGTCGGCGCCGGGGTAGACCAGCGCTTCGTCGTCGTTGCAGTCCCAGCCGCGGCAGGCGCGCCCGAGCCCGTAGCCGTCGCCGTCGGCGTCGAGGCAGAGCGTATCGTCGACGCAGACCGAGCGCAGATCGGCACCGGGCGCGGCGAGCGGGCTGCAGAGCGCATCGCCGGGGCAGTCGTCGTCACCGGCGCAGAAGGCAGAGCAGTACCCCACGCCTGCGAACGAGTCGACGACGATGCAGACACCCGCCTGGCAGTCGTCATCGCCGGTGCAGCGGGTGCCGAAGTCCTCGATGAGGGCGGCATCTGCGACGGTGTCGGGCGCGGTATCGGGCGGGTCTTCGGTGCCCGGGTCAGGCGTGGTGTCGGTAGCCGTGTCGACGGCGGCGTCTCCGGAGCCCGACGGCGCGTCATCGCCCCCTGCCTGGATCTCGGGGCCCGCCTCAGGGGCCGAGGAACAGGCGGCGAGCAGGGCCAGGGCGGCGATCGCGGCCCATCGGGGGGCCGGCCGACCGTGCCCGTGGGGGCGGGGGCTCAAGGGGGCAGCGTCGTGACGGCACCGAACCACGGCAGAAGCTCCGGCTGGGGTCTGGCTCGGCCCGGCAGCCGCGCCCTGTCCCGAACTTGTCGCACAGCCCGGGCCCGGGCCGCAAGTACACGCTCGGTCGCCGGTCAGCGCCCGACGAGCCGGAGCACGCTGGCGACGAGGTCTGACGGCGCGAGCCCCTGCTCGGCGTAGAGCGCGTCGGGCTTGCCGCTCGAGCCGTACCTCCGGACCGCCATGCGCCGAAGCTGGGCCGCGACGCCGTGCTCGCCGAGCGTGGCGGCGACCACCAGCCCGAGCCCGGAGTCGTGGGCCTGATCCTCGTAGACGACGATCCGGCCGATGGTCCGGGCGGCGTCGAGGATGGCCCGCTCGTCGATGGGCTTGAGGCTCGAGGCGTTGACGACGCGCAGCGACACGCCCTGTCGGGCGAGCGCCTCGTGGGCCTCGACCGCGCGGTACACCATGGGGCCGTATGCGAAGACGACGGCGTCGGAGCCCTCGCGCACGGTGGTCCAGACGCCCGGCTCGAAGCGCGCATCGCCGCCGTAGAGCGGGTCGCCCGAGGCGTTGGTCAGGATCGGGAGCTTGCTGCGCCCCATGGCGACCACGGTCGGCGCGTAGCGGGGGGTCACGGCCCGGAGGATGCGGTCGGTCTCGTTGGGGTCGGCCGGCACGTAGAGCTCGAACCCGAAGAGGTTTCGGATCAGGCCGACGTAGTCGATCGACTGGTGCGTGGGGCCGTCTTCGCCGACGTCGAGCCCGCAGTGGGTGACCACGATCTTGGGTGCGGCGCCGTTCTGGTCGTTGAG
>JBILLP010000093.1:0-8997 GCA_044376025.1 Bradymonadia bacterium | reverse complement strand
CGTGGGGGAGCGGAGGCGGGGCGGTCGGCCTCGGTGCGGGAGCGCCTGGGCTCGCGTGGGGGAGCGGAGGCGGGGCGGTCCGGGTCTGGGCGGGTCCTGCGCTTCGGCTCGCGTGGGGGAGCGGAGGCGGGGCGGTCGGCCTCGGTGCGGGAGCGCCTGGGCTCGCGCGACGGGGCCTCATCGCGGCCCGGCCTCGGGCTAGTGGTGCGGCTGCGGCTGTCGGTCGGCCTGGCGCCCGGTCTTTCTGCAGTCCGCGGGGCCGGCCTGGCGCTCGGCTTAGCGCCGCGCTTCGGCGGGGCCGATGCGCCGGTGGCGTCGGCCTTGACCTCGCGGAGCGCGCGTCCGGCCTCCTTTGAGGCGCTGATGCGGCTGTGTCGCTGCCGCGTCGGGACGCGTCCGCGGGTTGCCTTGAGCACGTCGCGGCTCGCCCCGGCGGCCTCGTAGAGCGCGTCGACCTCTGCGTCTGTGAGGCGGCGCAGCTCACCAGGCTGCAGCGAGCCCATCTGGACGGTCGCGTAGGCGACGCGGCGAAGCTTGATCAGGTCGAGCTGAACGGCCTCGAACATGCGGCGAATCTGGCGGTTCTTGCCCTCGCGGATGCCCACCACGAACCAGGTGTGGTTGCCGGTGTCGCTGTCGCGGATGACGTCGGCCGGCAGGGTGACGTAGTCGTCGTCGAGCTTCACGCCGTGGCGCAGCCGCTCGATGCGCGGGTCCATGTTGTCGACGATGCCGCGGACCTTGGCCTGGTAGATCTTGGGCACCTCGTGCCGAGGGTGCGTGAGGAGCTGTGTGAGCTCGCCGTCGTTGGTGAGGATGACGGCACCCTCGGTGTCCCAGTCGAGGCGCCCGACCGGGTACACGCGCCCGTACTCGGGCGGCACGAGCGAAGTGACGACGGCCCTGCCCTCGGGGTCCGAGGCGGCGGAGATGACATTCACCGGCTTGTTGACCATGAGGTAGACGTTGCGGATCTCGGGCTCAATGCGTCGGCCGTCGAACTCGATGACGTCTTCGCCGGGCTCGACCTGGGTGCCAAGCTGGCGGATGATGATGCCGTTGACCTTGATGCGGCCGGCCTCGATGAGGGTCTCGCAGGCGCGGCGGCTGGCGACGCCGGCGGTGGCGAGGTATTTCTGGAGTCGTTCAGCCATCGAGGGGATCCGGGGGGTTGGGCGATGCGGGCGCGTCGCCTGGGAGCGCGGCGTCGGTTGAGGATGAGGTCGGTTCTTGGGTGTCGCGGGGCGAAGTCGACGCGCCCGTGAGCGGGATCTCGAGGTTCTGCGGGGGCGGCTCCGCGCCCGGCTGAGCGGCCTGGAGGGTTGCCTCGAGGGTCTGCAGCTTGATGACGTGCTCCTCGGTCAGCTCGAAGAACTCCTTGAGCGTGGGGAGCTCCGCGAGCGTCTGCATGCCGAAGAAGGCGAGGAACTCCGCTGAAGTCCCGTAGATCAGGGGGCGCCCGACGTCGTCGGCCTTGCCGAGGATGCGGACGAGGTTTCGCTCGAGGAGCTGCCGGAGGGTGTTCGACGAGTCGACACCGCGGATGTCGTCGATCTCTGGCCGCGTGACAGGCTGCCGGTAGGCGACGATGGCCAGCACCTCGAGGGCCGCGCGGGAGAGGCGCTGCGGCTTGCGCCGGTAGAGGACGTGGACGTAGTCGGCGTAGGCGGCACGGGTCCTGAACTCCCAGCAGCCGGCGACGGCGGCGAGCTCGAAACCGCGCGAGTCCTCGGCGAAGCGGGCGCGCATCTCCTCGAGCAGCGCGGTGACCGACTCCGCCGGGATCTCGATGTCCTCGACTGCGCGCACGACCTCGGACAGCTCGAGCGACGAGAGCGGTCTGTCGGCCGCGAACAAAACGGCTTCGAGCACCGACGCGAGCTCGGCGTGGGATGCGCTGTTCGACATGGCGCGAGAGGGGGGAGGCTCGCGGAGCGACGCGCGCGGGACGCGCCAACCCGACGGCGGAGGCTTGCGGGTTACCGGGGCTCCTCCGCCTCGTCAAGCCACGCGGTCGAGGGGTCCCAGTCCTCGATCGCGCGTTCGATGAAGAGGTCGCGCGCGGTGAGCCGGTCTTGAGAGACCCTGATGATGCGGAGTCGGGCGAGCTCGAGGATTGCCATGAAGGTGACGACGATGTCGAGCCGCGTCGGCGCCTCAGCGCTGAGGTAGACGAGGTCGAGAAGGGCGGTGCGGCGGACCGTTCGCAGGTGGTCGGCGATGGTGGTCATGCACTGCCTGACGGTGAGCCGGTCGGGCGTGATCTCCTGAACGGCCTCCGCGGGGCGGTCCTGCAGCAGTGTCTGCAGGGCGCGCAGCAGGTGAAACAGCTCGAGCGGCACGAGCTCCGGCGGGCCAGCCTCGCGCTCGAGCTCCTCGGCCCGCGACGGGCGCCTGAAGACGTCGCGGTCCACGAGTTCTCTGCCGCCGAGCTCGCGCGCGGCCTCCTTGTAGCGCTGGTACTCGAGGAGCCGCCGCACGAGGGCTTCGCGCGGGTCGACGTTCGTGGCGTCGTCGTCGAGCTCGACCGGCTCGGGGCGGGGCAGCAGCAGCTGGCTTTTGATCTGGAGCAGCGTGGCGGCCATCACGAGGTACTCGCCGGCCAGCCCGAGGTCGACCTGCTGAAAGGCCTCGATGTACTCGAGGTAGCGTTCGGTGATGAACGCGATCGGGATATCGAAGATGTTGACCTCGTGCTTCTGGATCAGGTGAAGCAGGAGGTCGAGCGGACCCTCGAACGAGGCGAGCTGGAGGTGGAGCGCGGGGGTGCTCAGCTGCATCGCACCGCGACTAACGGGGCGCGCAGGGTGGGGCAAGCAGGGAGTCGACGGCGGCCGGCAAGGCGGTGGCGTGACGCCATCGTGGGGTTCGCGCGACGGCCGTGCTGCGGCTTGTTTGCGGTTCGCGGCATGGCTAAGCGGCCCGCTCCGATGCGGGTGGACCGCCCCTTTGACCGAGAGGTTGCGATGCTGAAGTCATTCTGGACTGCGGGGCTGGGAGCAGCCCTGCTCGTACTGTCGGCCTGTTCGGGCGACGACGGCGGTGGCGAGACGAGCTGCGAGGGAGGCTGCCTGCTCGCGCCGGCGGCCGTATGCCAGGGCGACGAGCTGGTGAGCTTCACCGCTCCTGGCACCTGCACTGACGGCGTCTGCGCCTTCTCCGAGTCTCGGATCACCTGCGATCAGGGCTGCGCTGGCGGCGCCTGCGTCGAGGCCGACACGACCGACCTCTGCCGGGGTGTCACCTGTGACGCGCCGCCGGCGGCGAGCTGCGACGGCCAGACCGCGGTCACGGCGGCCGCAGACGGGACCTGCAACGCGGAGACCGGCGAGTGCAGCTACGAGACGACGCGCACCGACTGCGCCGCGGCCGGCCAGGTCTGTGATGCCGGCGCCTGCCGCGCGCCGGGCCCCTGTGACGGCGTGACCTGCGACACGCCCCCCGCGGCAAGCTGCGACGGCAACTCGACCGTGACCTACGAGCCGGTCGGGACCTGCTCGGGCGGCACCTGCGACTACCAGGAGACGACCACGCCGTGTGGTCGCGAAGCGACCTGCACCGACGGAGCCTGCGTCGCGATCGACCGCTGCGAGGGAGTGACCTGTGACGCTCCACCGGCCGACACCTGCCGCGGCAACACGCTGGTGGTCGCGGACGCGACCGGCACCTGCGAGGCGTCGTCGGGCTCGTGCACCTACGGCGAGAACCTCACAGACTGCGCCGCGAGCGGGCAGATCTGCCAGCGGGCCCGCTGTGTCGAGCCTCCGCCGGATCCCTGCGAAGTGGTCGTTTGCAACGACCCGCCCGAGGGCTCGTGCGACGGAACGGTCGCGACCTTCTACGTCGGAACGTGCAACGCGCGGACGCTGCAGTGCGACTACGCGGTGGCGCCCACCGTCGATTGCGCCGCCACCGGCCAGGACTGCGTGGCTGGTTCGTGCGTCGACCGCGACCTGTGCGCGGGGGTGTCGTGCAACGCGCCGCCGGCACCCTCGTGCGAGGGGAGCATCTCGGTGATCCCGACGCTCCCCGGCACCTGCACCGACGGCGACTGCAACTTCACGGTCACCCGGACGAACTGCGCCTCGCGCGGGCTGATCTGCCTCGATGGCTTCTGCCAGGTCGAGGACCCCTGCACGGGCGTGACCTGCGGGGCCGCGCCCTCGGCGCGCTGCGCGGGTGACACCGCCATCTCGTACGCCGACGCGGGCGCCTGCGTCGACGGGGAGTGCATCTACGCGGAGACGCTCGAGAACTGTGCAGCCGGCGGCGGCGTCTGCGCTGACGGCGCCTGCGACTACAGCGGCAGCTGCGACGTGAGCCTCTGCAACGCGCCGCCCCCGGGGGCCTGCGAGGGCACGGTGGCGGTGACCTATCCCCCGATCGGTTCGTGCGGTGCCGGCGGCTCGTGCGTCTACGGTGCGACACGGGTCGATTGCGGGGCGACGCCCGGCGGCGCCTGCGAGGATGCCTCGTGCTATACCGTCGATGCCTGCTCCGGCGTCGTCTGCAACACGCCTCCGGCCGCCTCGTGCAGCGGCGAGGTCCTGACGACCTACGACAGCGAGGGCCTCTGCAACCCGACGAGCGGGGCCTGCGAGTACGGCTTTGTGACCACCAACTGCCTCGGCAACTCGGCGACATGCCAGGTGAACCGCTGCGTCGCGGACGATCCCTGCCAGGGGGTGACCTGCAACGATGTGCCGGCGTCGGTCTGTGTCGGGTCGGTCGCGGTGTCCTACGCCCTCCCGGGCGAGTGCGCCGGGGGAGACTGCTTCTATGAGGAGCTTTCCGAGGACTGCAGCCTGACGTCGAGCATCTGCATCGGCGGCGTCTGTACCCGCCTGTCGCCCTGCGACGGCGTTGTGTGTGCGACGCCTCCCGACAGTGTGTGTGAGGGCAACGTCGCGGTTCAGTACACCCCGACCGGCATCTGCGTCGATGGGGGCTGCACCTACGGTCCGAACCGGGTCGACTGCGCGGCCGATGGTGGCGTGTGTGTGTCGGCGGCCTGCGAGAGCGTGGACCTCTGCGCCGGTGTGACCTGCAATGCGCCGCCGGCGCCCTTCTGCAACGGCAACGAGCGCGTCACCTTCGCGTCCTCTGGCACCTGCGACGCGGCGACCGGGGACTGCCTGTATGCGGCGACGCCGTTCGACTGCACCGAGAACGACGAGGTCTGCTCCGGCGGCGCCTGCATCGCCTTCGACCCCTGCCTTGGTGTCGTCTGCCCGGCACTTCCGGAGCCCTTCTGCGGCGGCGACTTCGTCTACACGTACGGCGCCGGCGTCTGCGTGCTCGGCGACTGCGACTACGCCGACTCGCTCATCGGCATCGACTGCACGCTGTCGGGCCAGACCTGCGCCGAGGGTGCCTGTGTCGACCCGGTCGCGTCGGTGCTGCCTGGCGAGGTGGCGATCAACGAGATCCTGTTCGCCGGGCTCGGTGGCGAGCAGTGGATCGAGGTCCGCAACCTGACCGACCGGCTGATCGACCTCAGGGGCCTCACGCTCTCGGGAGATGCGGGTGGCTCCCTCTTCATCGACCGTCCGGCCTACCTCGCGCCCCAGGGCTACGGCGTGCTCTCGCGGACGGCCGACATTGGCAACGGCGAGACTCCGCTTGTCGTCTGGGGCTCCTCGTTGGACCTCGCGGGTCAACGCACGATCGGTCTGTACGATGGATTGGGCGCGGTCGCCGAGCTGACGCTCGACGGCGCGTGGCCGCCGGGCGTCGGCACGAGCGTCCAGCTCGAGCCGCGCTCGCTGCTGTCGCGCCCGACCGACCTTGTCGCCTGGTGCGAGACGACCTCCTCGACGGGACCGGCGGGCAGCCCCTCGAGCACCCCGAACGGCACCAACGACCCCTGCCCTGGCAACATCGCATCGGCGCTCACGATCACCGAGATCATGCTCGCCCCCAACGAGAGCCCGGCCTTCGCCTACCAGTGGTTCGAGGTCGAGAACCTGTCGAGCAGCACCGAGGACCTGACCGGCCTGGTCGTCTGGTTCGGCGTGCAGCCGATCGCCATCCTCGGCGAGGGCAACTCCGCCCTGGCCGGCGAGCGGCTCGTCTTTGGACCTACGCCCGGCGCCGCTGGAGCCTCGGTCGACTTCGTCTACGGCACCGCCACGCCGCTGGACCCAGACCTCGACTCCATCACGCTCACGATGGCCGGCGTGACCATCGACTCGGTGGCGTGGGATACCGATGACGGCTGGGTCGTGATTCCCGGCGCTTCGCTGTCGCTCGCCCCCGGATTCGAGGCCGCCAACGAGTTCTCGTCATCGTGGTGCATCGGCGTCCCGACCTACGGCCCCGGCATCGACGCCGGGACGCCGGGCCAGGCGAACAACACCTGCTCGCCCTGACGCCTCGCCTCAGCCGCGCGGGTGATGCGCGGCGTGCACCTGGCGCAGCCGCTCACGGCTGACGAGCGTGTAGATCTGGGTGGTCGAGATGTCGGCGTGGCCCAGCATGGCCTGCAGCACCCTGAGGTCGGCCCCGTGCCGCAGCAGGTGCGTCGCGAAGCAGTGGCGCACCTTGTGGGGTGACAGGCTGTCGTCGAGCCCGGCGAGCTGGGCGTAGCGCTTGAGGTTCTTCCAGAATCCCTGCCGCGTCATCGCCCGACCCCGCGCTGTGATGAAGAGGTCGTTTGAGGCACCGCGCCGCGCCCGCTCGAGCAGCCGCCCGCGCGGACCATCGAGCCAGGCCCGGACTGCATCGGAGGCGACCTCACCGAGCGGGACGATCCGCTCCTTTGAGCCCTTGCCCCAGACGCGCACGAAGCCGGCCTCGAGGTGCAGCCCTGTCACCGGCAGCCCGACAAGCTCCGAGACGCGGAGTCCGGTCGCGTAGAGGACCTCGAGCATCGCGCGGTCGCGGAGCCCCTCGTCGGTCGAGGCTTCGGGGGTGCGGAGCAGCCGCTCGACCTCCTCCTCGCTCCAGCTCCGGGGCAGGGAGCGGTGCACCCGGGGGACATCGAGCAGCGCCGCGGGGTCGACCTCGAGCAGGTTCTCGGTCCTCAAGAAGCGAAAGAAGCGGCGCAGGCTGACGATGTTCCGCGCCATGGTGCGCGCCCCGGTCCCATCATCGAGGCGCGCGAGCAGGTAGCGGTTGAGGTCGGGTGTCGTCACGCGGCCGGCGTCACGGATGCCCTGGTCGGTCGCCCAGGCGGCGAAGCGGGCGAGGTCGGAGCCGTAGGCCGCGAGGGTGTTCTCTGCCAGCCCACGCTCGATGCTCAGGTGCTCGAGGTAGCGCTGGATGGCCTCATCGAGCGAGAGGTTCACCGGTGTCTCCGTGGTCGAGCCAGCCGAGCAGGGCATCGGGCAGCGACTCTGCCGGCTCGGCAACCTGCGGTTGAGGCTGGATGTAGAAGATGTCGATTGCGCGGTCACCTTCGCTGCCAATCAGCGAGCGTTCGACGCCGTAGCCGAGTTTCCAGAGCGCGTGGGCGATGTCGGCGAGCAGACCGATGCGGTCGCGCGTCTCGACCTCGAGGACCAGGCAGTCGGTGACGTCGGGCTCGCGCAGGAGCCTGACGCGGGTCTCGATCACATGTCGCAGCCTCGGCGCGAGGCGGCCCTGCGAGGCCCAGCGCTGGCGGAGCTCGCGCGCGTCGAGGCGACCCGAGAGCACGGCGGACAGCACCTCGATCAGCCGGTCGCGGCGGCGTGCCTGCAGCGCCTTGCCACCCGGATCGGCCCAATCGAGTTCAAACCGGTCGAGTACCCAGCCGGATCGCGTGGTGAAGATGCGCGCGTGCAGGATGCCGACGCGGTCACTCGCAACGGCGGCGGTGAGGTCGAACAGCAGCCGGTCACGGTCGGCGGTGCAGACCCAGAGTACGGCGCGGCCCCCGGGGCGTTCGGGGTCGAAGTCGATCCTGAACGGGGCCCTGCCGGAGCGGACCTCGAGCAGCATGTCGGTCGCGCAGCGAAGGTCGTCGGCATCGAACGAGGACCAGGTCGCGTCGGGCAGCTCGCGCTCGAGCCAGGCACGCTCCTCGTCGCGCAGGGAGCCTGGCCGGAGCGCGCGATCGACGTCGGGGTGGTCGCGCAGCGCGGCGACGCGGGCGGGTCGCCCCCCGAGCAGTGCGGCGGCGTTGTCGTGGAGCCGCTGCAGCAGCTCGATGCTCGAAGCCGATGCGCCCTGAGGGCTGACCGACGCAACGTCGGCCCACGACAGCACGGTGAGCGAGGCGAGGAGCTGTGGGCTCGGGAGCCGGCGGCAGAAGGCGGCGATGGTGCGTGGGTCGGAGATGTCGCGCCGCTGGCTCACGAGCGTCATGCGGAGGTGCTCGAGCACCAGCCAGCGGGCCTGTTCACAGGCCTGGGCGTCGAGCCCGAGCCGTCGACCGATCTCGGCGACCATGCCTGCGCCGATGAGCGTCGGCTCGCCGCCGAGCCCCTTGCCGACGTCGTGCAACAGCGCGGCGAGCCGCAGCGCGTGGACCTCGTGGGTGCCGGCCTGCTCGACACGCCGCCACGCATCGACCACGAAGGCGGGCGCCTCGCCACGGTTCGCATCGAGCCCTGCCACGCGCCTGAAGGCCTCGAAGAGGTGCCGGTCGGTCGCAAAGACGTGGTAGACGTCGTTCTGGTTGTGACCGACGAGGTGCGCCCACTCGGGGACCAGCCGGCTGAAGAGGTCGACGTCGAGCAGCAGGCGCATCGTCGCCGCGTCGTGCTCCGGCTCGAGGATGGCGCACCGGAGCAGCGTTCGCGCGGTCGCGGAGAGGGCGCTCTGCGGGTCGAGGCGCGGCGCGAGGTCGCGCAGTGCGGTGCGCGTGGCGGGATGCACTGCGACGCGGCGGTGGCGGGCGGCGTCGACGATGGCGGCGGCATCCTCGAGGGTGCGGGGCACGGGGCCGGCGTGTGCGACGAGGTCACCGCGAAGCTCGACGCCCGGCGCGAGTGGGACCGCCTCGTGGTGCGTCGCGGCGATGCTCCACTCATGGAGCCAGCGCTCGGCGAGCTCCGCGAGCAGGCTGGCCTG
>JBILLP010000547.1:0-2797 GCA_044376025.1 Bradymonadia bacterium | reverse complement strand
CCCCCGCGTGACGTCGTCAAGCGAGTTCCACATTGTCCAGGAATTGGTCAAGGTCGCCATGCTCGGCAGCGAGTGGGTGCTCTGGCTGCTGATCGTGCTGTCCGTCATTTCTCTGGCCGTCATCGCGGAGCGATTCGCCTGGTTCCGTCGCAACACGCGCGGCAGCGAGGAGCTTCGGCTCCGGATCCGTGAGCTGCTGCTCGAGGGCCGGTTCGAGGAGTCCATCGGGCTGCTCGACGCCTCGACCGGTGTCGAGGGCCGCGTCGTGCGACGCGCCCTCGCCTGGCGAGAGGGCGGGGGCGAGGCCCTGCACGCCGCCGTCGAGAGCGAGCTCGCCGCCGAGCGCGCCGCCATCGACCGCGGCCTCAACCTGCTCGGCACCCTCGGCAACAACGCCCCCTTCATCGGCCTCTTCGGCACCTGCATCGGCGTCATCCAGGCCTTCCAGTTCCTCGGCGCCGCGCCCGCCGGCGGCGCCGGCGGCATGGACGCCGTGATGGGCGGCATCGCAGAGGCACTCGTCGCCACCGCGGTCGGCATCTTCGTCGCCATCCCCGCCGTCGTCGCCTTCAACTCCGCGCAGAAGAAAATCGGAGAAATCGAGACCCGCACCTGGGCCCTCGCCAAGCTCTTCGTCGCCTGGCTCCACACACAGCCCGCGCAGGCCCCCGCCGCCGCGGCGCCCCGACGCGAGGCGACCTGACATGGCCGGGACCACACAGGGCGGGCGACCGGGGCGCACCCCGATCACCGGGATCAACGTCACCCCGATGGTCGATATCTGCCTCGTGCTCCTCATCATCATGATGGTCAGCGCCCAGTACATCGTCTCCAAGGCGATCTCGGTCGACCTGCCCAAGGCAGCCGCCTCCGACGGGCCCGCGGCGTCGCCCACGGTCGTCACCATCACCCGCGATGGCATGTTCAAGCTCAACGGCACCGAGCTGCCCGCCACCGGCCTCGAGGCCCGATTCCGCGAAGTCCGGAGCACGCAGCCCGGCACCAGCCTCGTCATCAGCGCCGACCACGAGGCCTCGCACGGCAAGGTCATGCAGGTCATCGACGCCGCCAAGGTCGCGGGCATCTCCAAGTTCGCCATCCAGGTCGAGCAACGGGCACCCTGATGCCGCGATCGCCCTGGCTCCGCTCACCCGGCCTCTGGTTCACCGCCGCGAGCCTGCTGCTGCACGGCGGCCTGCTCGTCTCGATCTCGACACTCCCCGCGCGGCGGCCGCCGCCGGCGCCCGTCACGATCGAGCTGGTCGAGGCACCGGCGCCGCCACCGCCGCCAACCCCGCCGCCCCCTCCTCCACCGGCACCCGAACCCGAGCCCGTGGCCGAGCCGGAGCCCGCGCCACCACCTCGGCCGCCGCCGCCCTCGCCGCGGCCTCCGCCACCCGCGCCCACACCCAGCGCCGCTCCGGCGCCGGCCAGCACCGGCCCCATCGTGACCGGCCTCAAGCTGTCGGGAGGACCGGGAGGCCCTGGCTCTGTCGCGGTCCCCGTACCGTCGGGTGAGCCGCAGCCCCGCCCCGCGTCACGGCCGGTCGTAAGGGAGCTCTCCGCCCCCGCCGGCAGGCCTCCGGCCCGTGAGTGCGCTGAGGAGACGGTCAAGCCGAAGGTCCTCACCTCCGCGCAGCCCGACTACCCAGACGCGGCCCGGGCCGCCGCCATCGAGGGGCGCGTCCGCGTCGAGGCCCGCATCGCGGCAGACGGCTCGATCGGCGAAGTCCGCGTCCTCGAGGGGCTGGGGCACGGCCTCGACGAGGCCGCGATTGCCGCCGTCCGCCGCTGGACCTTCTCGCCCGCCACCGCCTGCGGCCAGCCCGTCGCCGCCACCTTCACCGCCCGCCTCACCTTCAGGCTCTGATGCGCGTCCGATGCCCACACCCCCGGGACTCCCTCACCCGCGCGCTTCGTGTGGCCGCGCTGTGTCTGCTCCTGCTCGCCCCGCAGCCCGTCGCCGCAGAGCCCGTGCTCACCCGCGCACCCGAGCTGATCGAGTTTGTCGAGGCTCCCTTCCCGGCCGCCGAGGCCGGTCATACGAACGCCGCCAGTGTCCTGCTCGAGCTCGTGATCGGCGCCGACGGACTCGTCTCCGACGTCTCGGTCGCCAGCTCCGCAGGCCCAGCCTTCGATGCCGCCGCGATCGAGGCCGCCCGCCGCTTCCGCTTCACGCCGGCAGAGGTCGACGGCGTCCCGGCACCCGTTCGCATCCAGTACGAGTACCGCTTCGAGATCCGCGTCGAGGCGCCCGTCTTTGGCCGACTGGTCGGCGTCGTTCGCGACCGCTTCGAGAAGACACCGCTCGCCGGCGTCACCCTCTTGCTCGCCGGCCGCGACCCCGTTGTCACGGGCCCCGACGGCGCCTTCGCCCTCGTCGACCTCCCCCCCGGCGAAACCGTCCTCACCCTCTCCGGCCCGAACCTGACCCCGGTGCAGGTCACCGAGACCATCACCGCCGGTCTCGAGCTCGAGGTCGTCTACGACGTCGAGCCCTTCGACCCCGAAGACGAGGCCTCCGGCGAGCGCGACGACTTCGAGATGGTCATCCAGGCGCCCCGTATCCGCCGCGAGGCCATCGAGACCCGTGTCTCCGCAGAGGAGGCCCGGCGCATCCCCGGCACGCAGGGCGACGTCGTCCGCGTCGTCGAGAACCTGCCCGGCGTCAACCGCTCCTCCGCAGGGGCCGGCCAGCTCGTCGTCTGGGGTGCCGCCCCCGAGGAGACCCGCGTCTTCGTCGACGGTGTCCCCATCCCGCGCCTCTACCACGACGGTGGCTTCCGCACCGTGCCCG
>JBILLP010000092.1:0-9024 GCA_044376025.1 Bradymonadia bacterium | reverse complement strand
GTCGGCCCCGATCGAGGCACCGCGCGCGTCGAGCCAGGCCTTGTAGTCGCTGCGGGCCATGCCGGCCGGACCGCCGTCGGTGGCGGCCTCGAGCGCGACCGACTCCGCCGCGGCCTGCGCGTCGCTGCGCCCCGCGGAGCCGCCGTCGATCAGCACGGAGAGCTGCACGACCGCGTTCGACGGCGTGCGCTTGTGGATGACCCGGACCCCGTCGACGACCCGCTCGGACACGCCGTCGTTGAGCCGCGAGACCCGCACCTCACCCTGTGGCCGCTGCGCCGCGCCGCAGCCCGCGAGCGGCGCCGTGCCCAGCAGCAGCAGCGCCAGGAGCCGCACACCAAGGGAGCTTCGCACCGGGTTCGTCCTCGTCGTCATGGGGCACCTCCCTGCCAGGCGGCCAGCAGCGAGGCCTCGGTCCAGCCGCCCTGCTCGATCGCGTCGGCGCCCGACATCAGCGCCACGACGGCCGGTTTGTCGATGACGTAGCGGCGCAGGTAGCGCTGCATGTCGGCCTCGGTCACGCGCCGCAGCGCCTCGATGTAGCCCAGGTAGTAGTCGATGCTCGCGCTCGCCCACCAGTACGAGAGGGTGTGGGCAAGGTCGGTGCTCGACTGCTGGTTGTAGAGGTCGCTGACCGCCAGCAGCGTCTGCGCGGAGCGGAGCTCGTCGGCAGAGAAATACCCCGGCTCGACCAGCGCGGCGAGCTCCGCGCGGGCGGCCTCGATGGCCTCGTTCTCGCGGCCGGGCTGCGTGACGAGCGTGAGGCTGATCTGCCCGGTGTAGCGCAGGGTCTGGTAGCCGAGCGAGGCCTGCAGGGCCTTGCCCGAGGCGACGAGCCGCTGCTGGAAGCGCGCGCCGTCTTGCGCCAGGATGTAGCTGAGCACGTCGGCGGCGTAGGTCGCGTCGAGGTCGCCGCGGGTGTCGGGGCCGTGCCAGGCGACCTGCACCACCGAGACGCCGACCTCCTGCGGCACGAGCGCGGCGGTCGAGGCGGGCAGCGGCGGGTGCTCCGGCACGGGGTACTTCTGGTGCGGGTCGTCGGCGCGGGCCCAGTCGCCGAAGATGGAGCGCGCCAGGTCGAAGCCGGTCTGCGCGTCGAGGTCGCCCGACAGCACGAGCAGCGAGTTGTTGGGCACGTAGTAGGCCTGCTGCATCCAGCGCATCTGCTCGACGGTGGCCGCGGAGATCGCGGCGCGGTCGCCGAGGGCGTCCTTGCGCGACGCATGCTCGTACCAGAGCCGCTCGGCGACCGCGCGCGAGAGGTGAAAGCCCGGATTCGACTCGTTGCGGTCGTACTCGCCGAGCACGACCTCGCGCTCGCGGACAAGCTCCTGCTCGTCGAAGCGCGGGGTGCGGATCGCGGCGTTCATGAACCGCATGCCCGCCTCGAGGTTGTGGGTCTGGAGCGTGAAGAAGTAGTTGACGCGCTCCTCCGACGTGGTGCCGTTCCACGACATGCCAAGCTCGCGCTGCCGGGCGAGGTAGGCCTCCTGGCTGGGCAGCTCGGCGTTGGCCTTGAAGAACATGTGCTCGTAGAGGTGCGACAGGCCGCTGAAGGCGGGCTCCTGCGTGAAGGCGCCGTTGCGGACGGCGATCTCGACGGTGACGATCGGCGTCTGCCGCGACTCGATGACGACGACCTCGAGGCCGTTGTCGAGCGTGGTGCGGTGGACGAAGCCGTAGTCGACCGAGAGGGGCGTCAGCGCCTCTGCCCGCGCCGGCGCCGGGGTCGATGCGACGACGGCGAGGGCGGTCAGGGCTGAACAGAGCAGCGTTCGAAACATGGGCACTCCCTACGCCGCCCCGCGGCGGCGGAGCGCGTCTACGACGGCGGGCCCGCTGTCTCAAGGGCCATCGACGCGGCCGGCCGTGGGGTCGGCGGTGTGAAGCTTCGGTGACGCCGCCGTCGAGAGGTTGACCGCGGCGCGCGCGCGCCACAGACTGCGCGACTCGGCTGCATCGGCGCTCCCGCCGGACCCTGCCGCAGGTGGCTCCAGCGAACGCGTGCGCATGGCTCGAACCTCGACGAAACGAAAGGCCTCGACCGAGGGGAGCGCGGCGACCGCGCTGCGCGACCCGGGGCTCTTCTTGCACCGCGAGCTGTCGATGCTCGCCTTCAACGAGCGGGTGCTGGCGCAGGCGCGCGACGCGTCGGTGCCGCTGCTCGAGAGGCTGCGCTTCTTGTGCATCACCTCGACGAACCTCGACGAGCTGTTCGAGATCCGGGTGTCGGGCCTCAAGCAGCGCCTCGATGCCTCGGCGCCGGCCCCCGGCCCCGACGGCCTGGGCGCGGCCGAGGCGCTGCAGCGCATCAGCGAGCGGGCGCACGCGCTGGTCGAGGAGCAGTACCGGGTGCTCAACCGGGAGCTGCTGCCGTCGCTCGCGGAGGCCGACATCAAGGTCTTGCGCCGCACGGAGTGGACGCCGGCGCAGCGCCGCTGGACGCGCCGCTACTTCTCGACGCAGGTGGCGCCGGTGCTGACGCCGATCGGGCTCGATCCGGCGCACCCGTTCCCGCGTCCGCTCAACAAGATCCTGAACTTCATGGTGACGCTCGAGGGGCGCGACGCCTTCGGGCGCAGCTCCGAGCTCGCGACGGTGCAGGCGCCGCGCTCGCTGCCGAGGTTGATCCAGCTCGGCGACAAGGTGGCCGGGGGCGCGCACGAGTTCGTGCTGCTGTCGTCGGTGATCCACGACAACATGTCGGAGCTCTTCCCGGGAATGACGATCACCGGGTGCCACGAGTTCAGGGTGACGCGCGACAGCGACCTGTGGGTCGATGAAGAAGAGGTCGACGACCTGCTGAAGGCGCTCAAGGGCGAGCTGCCGAACCGGCACTACGGCGACGCGGTGCGGCTCGAGGTGGCCGACACCTGCCCGGGGGAGATCAGCGACTACCTGCTCGACCAGTTCAAGCTCAAGGCCGACGACCTGTACCGGGTCGACGGGCCGGTGAACCTGTACCGGCTGTTGGCGCTGCACCGGCTGGTCGACCGGCCCGACCTGAAATACCCGCCGCACCTGCCGAGCGTGCCGGCACCGTTCAAGCGGGGCTCCAATCCCTTCGACGTGCTGCGCCGGCGCGACATCCTGCTGCACCTGCCCTACCAGAGCATGGCGCCGGTGATCGAGCTGGCGCGGGCCGCGGCGGCCGACCCCGACGTGCTGGCGATCAAGCAGACGCTCTACCGCACCGGGGCGAGCTCGCCCTTTGTGGCGGCGCTGATCGACGCGGCGCGGGCCGGCAAGGAGGTCACCGCCGTGGTCGAGCTCAAGGCGCGGTTCGACGAGGCGGCGAACATCGACCTGGCGACGCGGCTGCAGCAGGCGGGCGTGACGGTGGTGTATGGTGTGGTCTCGTACAAGACGCACGCCAAGATGCTGATGATCGTGCGGCGCGAGGCGGGGCAGCTCCGGCGCTACGTGCACCTGGGCACGGGGAATTACCACGCGGAGACAGCGCGCGCCTACACCGACCTGGGCCTGCTGACGAGCGACCGGGCGATCGGCGAAGACGTGAACACGCTGTTCTTGCAGCTCACGGGCATCGGGCGCGTCAAGCCGCTCAAGAAGCTGATCCAGGCGCCGTTTGGCCTGCACAAGCAGGTGATCGCCCGCATCGACGCCGAGGCCGACGCGGCAGCGCGCGGCAAGCCTGCGCGGATCATCGCCAAGATGAATTCGCTGCTCGACCCCGAGGTGATCCGCGCGCTCTACCGGGCGTCGCAGGCGGGGGTCGAGGTCGACCTGATCGTGCGTGGCATCTGCGGGCTTCGGGCGGGGGTGCCGGGGATTTCGGACCGGATCCGTGTGCGGTCGGTGGTCGGGCGTTTCTTGGAGCACTCGCGCGTCTGGTATTTTGAGCACGGGGGCGACCCCGAGGTTTTTGCGTCGAGTGCCGACTGGATGCCGCGCAACTTCTTCAGCCGGGTCGAGGTGGCCTTCCCGATCGAGGATGAGGACCTGCGCAGGCGGGTGGTCGATGAGTGCCTGATGGCCTCGCTCGCCGACAACTGCGAGTCGTGGCTCATGAACCCCGACGCGACGTGGGAGCGCCAGACGCCGGGCGACGGGCAGCGGCTGTCGGTGCAGGCGGGGCTGATCGACGCCTACGAGGACTGAGGGGCGCAAAAAAGCGACAGGGTGCACGCAACAACCGGCAAGAACTGCCGATGAACCTGCAGATGCCCCTGACGGGCGTCTGCGCTCGTCGACCCCCGGACACCGGCCAGCGCTTCACGCGACTGCCGTCCGGTTGGAGCCCGAGCCATGCGTTCTCTTCGTCTCGTTCATCCCAGGGTGCTCCCCGCACTCTCCCTGCTGCTCTGCGTCGCCTGCGACGAGGGCGGCCCCACTGAGCCCACCGGCTCGCCCGAGGCCACCGGCGGCGCCATCGCCAAGCGGGCCGATGCCGACCACCGAATCGAGATCCTGTCGCCACGCCGCGACGAGGAGCTCGCCTCGCGCGCGGTCGAGGTGACCGGCAAGGTGGCCGGCGTCGTCGACGCAGTCATCGTGCGCGGCGTCGAGGCCCGCGTCACCGGCGACCACTTCTCTGCCCGGGTGGTGCTCGAGCCGGGCGCGACCGTGATCGAGGCCGTCGCGCTGGCCAGCGGCAAGGTCGCGGCGGTCGACGCCGTGCAGGTCACGCCGCCGCGCGTCTCGAAGGAGCCCGCGCGCATTGTCGCCCATGCCGCCCGCACGGCGGTTCGGGTCGGCGATATCGTGCGCATCGCGTGCGAGCTGCGCGGAGAGGACGGCCTGCCGCTCCGCACGGCGCCCGACTGGGAGCTCCGCCTCGAGGGTCCCGCGGCGCTCCACAGCCCCGGCCGCATCGCCATCACCGGCACCGGTCCGATCAAGGCGGCCTGCGCGCAGCCGGGCCTGGAGCTCGACTCCGAGCCCGCGCTGCTCGAGGCGGGCGGCGGCCCCGCCGTCACCACCACCGCGCTCGTCGGGGGGGCGACCGAGGCGGTCGTCGTCGCCGGCGAGGTGGTCGAGGTCGACTGCGCCGCCTTCGACGCAGACGGCAACGCCACCGACAGCTCCCGGGCCACGCCGCGCCTCGACTGGACGGGCGACGGCATCGACTGGCTCGGCAAGGGCGCGGTCGAGCTGACCCGCGCCGGCATCTACGAGCTGCGCTGCCAGTACCCGGGCGTCGCCGACATGCGGCCGGCGATCATCAAGGTCACCCCCGACGCCTCCAGCCCGCGGATCGCCCGGGTCGCGCTCTCGCCCTCCGCCAGCGAGGTCGAGCCCGACTCGCTGGTGACCGCCATCCCGGTGTGGAACGACGCCTGGGGCAACCGGCTCGACGGTGTCGACGACCGCGTCGAGGTGACCTTTGTGCCCGAGGTGGGCGAGGCATTCCCGCTGCGCTCGGAGCGTCGACTCGACCGCTCGTTCGTGACGCGCGTGCCGACGGTGGCGGGCTCGTTGGTCTTCGAGGCCACGCACCGGATGCCGACGAGCGAGGAGCGCCTGACGCTGCCGCCGGTCAGGGTCACGCCCTCGACGTCGGCGCTGCGGGTCACCTGCCCCGACGACGCGGCGCTGCTCAACCGCAACCCGGCGCTCAGCAGCTCCGTGCAGCTCCCGATCCCCGTACGCGGCTACGACGCGCGGACCGACACCTTCGAGGTGCTCGGCAACAACGGCGAGGCGCTGACGAGGATCACTGGGAACAACCCCGGGCCCGGGAGCTATGCAATTGTCACCGACAGCACCGGGAGCCGCCTCATCGTCGCCAACCGCACCCGCGAGGGGCACAATTTCGTGACCATCCGCGGCTTTCGCCGGTACGACCTCGCCGGCGGGCTCGCGGGCTCCGAGACGCGCCAGCTCTCGGAGTCGCTGTGCAGCTACATGCTCGGCTCGCGCTGGAACACGCCGGCCGCCGGCATGGGCAACTCGATCGACGTTCGGATCAACCAGCGGGGCCTCGACGCGGGCCCGGCGTCGCGCATCAATTCGATCACCGAGCTGGTCAACGCCGGGCTCACGCCGCGGTTCCTGTCCGACCTGGTCGACGAGGCGCTCGCCGCGGACCCGGTGCTGCAGGAGGGGGCGTTTGCCAACGATTTCTACAGCGCGGACGATTTCGATGACTGCGCGTTTTCGCTCACGGGCTTGATCTCATGCGTCTCGGAGTCGGTCACGGCGACGGTCGAGATGATCCTCGACAAGGTCGGCATCAACAACATCTGGGATGCCTGCATCGAGGCCACCCCGGGCGCCTCGGTCTCGGGCGCCGATGTCAGGCTCTGGTTCTCGACCGAGCCGGGCGACCCGCTGCTGCACGCGAGCCTCGACCTCAACCGGGCGCGCATCCCGATCAAGCGGTGCATGCACGATGAGCCGCACGGCTCGCTCTCCCTCAACGACCTGCGGGCCGAGCTGGCGTTCTCCGCGCAGATCACAAACAATGTCCCGGTCATCGAGCTGCGCGAGCTCGAGGTGACCAACGTCGAATTCGGCGGGTCCATCGAGCTCTTCGGAATGGACTTCGACCTCACCGACCAGATCGGGGTGGCCGGTCGCCGCGCGGTCGAGAAGGCGCTGAGGACGGCGCTCAACGAGCGCCTGGCGAGCGGGCTGACCCCGGGCGAGCTGCCCCCGGTCGACCGCAGGTTTGCGCTGCCCGACCTGACGACCCTGGCAACGGGCGCAGGCTCAGGCGCCGACGCGGGCCTGTCGGTGGGGTTGCAGGCGAGTGTGGGCTCAGGGTACGTGCACCCCAACGGCTTCTTGCGCATGCTGGTCCACACGCGGGCGGTCGAGCTCGGCGCCGACGCAACGCCGGTCCCGGTCTCGACGGCGGCGCTCGCGACGCCGGTGCTCGTGCCCGGCACGACGAGCGACGGTGTCGCCCCGACGGCAGAGGAGTCGCTTGCGGTGTCCACGCAGCAGGCGCTGGTCAACGACGTGCTCCACACGGCGTGGCGGTCGGGCTGGACCGACACCACGCTGCCGGTGTCGGTGCTCGGCGAGGCGTTCGTCGAGGCGCTGAGGCCCCGGCTGCGTGAGGGGCTGCTCGGGGCCGGGTCGTCGGCGTCGAACGTCGAGGCGCACCTGACAACGCTGGTTGACCACGCGTTCACGCAGGGCGGGCTGGTGGTCCAGCTCCGGAGCACGCTGCCGATGGCCTTCGAGGGGACCGACCCCGCGACGGGCGACTACCTGTTCGCGGTGGGTCCGGTGGTGCTCGACCTGGAGCGCTGCCGCGGAGAGGGCTGCCCCGACGACACCCGGCTCCCCGTTCCCGTGAGGCTCGTCGAAGGCGGGCTGGGCGGGATCCCGGCCTACAAGGTGGCCTTCCGCATGCGCGTGCGGCCGCAGACGAACGACGACGACATGGCCGACGCGGTGCGGCTGCAGCTTGGTGCGCGGTCCATCGTGCCTGACGACGTCTATGTTGCCCTCGACGCGAGTGTGCCGTATCAGCATGCGATGTCGGCGCTCGACTTCGCGGGCGTCACCAAGGAGGAGATGGCGACGCTGCTGACGCACACGCTGCTCGAGGAGGGGCTCGTCGCCGCGCTCCGTGACCTCGCGCCCGTCACCATGCCGGTGCTGGCAGCGGCGGGAGAACTCTCCGGCTACGCTGGCGCCGGTTTCGGGGTGGTCTCGCCGTCACGGGTGATCTACGACGAGGCGCTGATCCGCAGCACCGGCCGCCTCTTCGTGGCGGCGGAGTTTGGCTGGGTCACCGCATACTAGGGCAACAGGGAACCGGGGGTCGGTCATGAGGAACATCATCGTGTGGTTGCGTGTGCTTGGGGTCTCGCTCGCCGTGTTGCTGCCCGGGTGTGGCGGCGACGAGGGCAGGCCCTGGGTCTACCTCGACGAGGGCGACGACTACGACCCGGCGACCTCGCCGCGCTTCGTGCTCGTCGCGCCGGGGACCTCGGTGCAGGGCGCACCCGACGAGCTCGAGACCGACCCCTGGCTCAAGCCGGCCCACCCGGTCACGATCACGAGGCCGCTGTGGGTCATGACCACCGAGGTCACGCAGGGCGAGTGGCGCGCGCTGATGGGCGCCCAGCTCGACGGCGTCTTGCCGTGCGGCGATCAGTGCGCGCAGGATTTCGTCAATTTCTTCGAGGCCGCCGACTACGCGAATCGCCTCTCGGCCAACGAGGGCAGACAGCAGTGCTACGACCTGTCGAAGTGCCCGGTGATTCCCTTGGCGGTCACCTTCCCCAGCTCGGTCATCAATCGAAGGGCGCCGCAGTGCACGGTGATCCCGAGCGCCGTCGAAGGCTGTACCGGCTACCGGCTGCCGACCAACGCGGAGTGGGAGTATGTGGCGACCGCCGGCGGGCGGCACCGGTACACGCCGGGCTGCGACTCGATCGCCTGTGGCGAAGCCTGGCGCGACTACATCTACTATGACCGCTTTCCGCCGACCTTCGGCGACGCGGCGAGCGGCACGAGCACGCTCCCTCAGCCGCAGCCGACCTACCCGGTCGGTACGATCTACCCGCCCAACGCGTGGGGCTTCTGGGGCTTTGCCGACAACGTGTCGGAGATCACCGTCGACGACTGGCGGACCTACACCGCCGAGCCCGAGGTCGACCCGGTCGGCCCGCGGTCGAGCTTCTTCTGCAGCCGGGGCGACAACGTCTCCGTGCGCAACGAGTGGCTGCCGTGGGACACTCAGTGCATCCGGTATGATGGGTTCTTCCGCTACGTCGGCTTCCGGCTGGTGCGGACGGCGACGGCAGAGGAGTGGGCGACCGAGCCGCACGTGGGCGGCACGCCGTAGCGGGCGGGGCGTCACGGGTGATCTACGACGACGCGCTGATCCGCAGCACCGGCCGCCTCTTCGTGGCGGCGGAGTTTGGCTGGGTCACCGCATACTAGGGCAACAGGGAACCGGGGGTCGGTCATGAGGAACATCATCGTGTGGTTGCGTGTGCTTGGGGTCACGCTCGCCGTGTTGCTGTCCGGGTGTGGCAGCGACGAGGGCAGGCCCTGGGTCTACCTCGACGAGGGCGACGACTACGACCCGGCGACCTC
>JBILLP010000546.1:0-2807 GCA_044376025.1 Bradymonadia bacterium | reverse complement strand
ACGAGCCCCGACCGGCCCGCCGCGGAGGCCGAGTCCACGCCGCCGGTTTCCGGTGCCGAGGCTGCGACGCCGGGTCCGCGGGAGGCTTCGTCGCTCGCCGGCACGCAATTCGGCGAGGCCGTCGCGGCCTTCCGGTCGGGCGACTACGCGGAGGCCGAGCGGCGGCTTGGCGACTTCGTCGAGCGCTACCCCGCCGACCCTCGCTCCGAAGATGCGATGTTCCTCCGCGCCCGGGCGCTGTCGCTCTCGGGCGACGCCGCCGCCGCGGCCGCGGCCGCCCGGGCCTACCTCGACCGCTACCCCGACGGCCTGCGCCGTCCCGACGCGGAGCGGCTGCTCGGGCGCTGACGCCCCGCGCGATCGGGATTGGCGCGTGCGTTGCAGTTGTGCAACCCATGACGCCCGTGACCGAGCCTCGGCACGCAGGGAGCAGACCATGGACACCCGACGCACGCACGCCCTCTTCGGCCCCTTGGCGCTGGCCTCGACGCTGCTGCTCGCCGGCTGCCGCACCGACGAGGAGCCGGTCGACAACGACGTCGACACGGGCGCCGACGGCAGCGACGACATCACGGGCTGTGGCACCGACAACCCCTCGGAGACCTGCCGCGAGCGTGGCTGCCCCGCGTCGCAGCGCTGCGTCGAGACCGAAGGCGGGTGTGTGCCCTCGCACTGTACCTGTGAGGATTCGGGCTGGATGTGCACCGCCGACTGCGGCCCCGACTTCGCCTGCGTGCCCGACGACCGGGGGTTCTCGCCCGGCCCCACGATCGAGCTCACCCGCGACTGCGCCGCCTTCGACTCCGATCCGCTGACGACTCAGCTCGTCGAGCTCGACGGCGACGCGCTTCGGGTCGACGTGTCCTACGGGGGCGGCTGCAAGGAGCACCTGTTCAGGGTCTGCTGGGATGGCTCGTTCATGGAGTCCAATCCCGTGCAGGTCGCGCTCGCGCTCCAGCATGAATCGAACGACGACCCGTGCGATGCCGCGCTCTCGTCGTCGCTGCGCATCCCGCTGACGCCGCTCCGGGTGGCCTACGCCGCTGGCTACGGCAGCGACACCGGCACCATGGTCGTGCGGCTGGGCGAGGCGTCGGCCACGTGGAACTTCGACGCCTGCACCGGAGTCGAGCTACCCGCCTGTCCCCCGGTCTGCGAAGACGGCGCTTTCTCGCGCTGTGGCACCGCCTGTGACGCGGCGACCGATGCAGCGTGCGGCAACGACATCGGCGACGGCATGCAGTGTGTGGGTGGGTCGTGGCAGTGCACGGTGCACCCGCCGCTCGGGCCCGGCTGCAATGCGATCTGCCGCCGCTGAGCCCGCTCGCTAGGGCGCCGCGACCTCCCAGTGGTCGGTGATTTCGCGGTTGATGCGCGTGGCACCCTCTGCGGCCGGGAGCCATGAGCGCACGTAATCGACCGACACGAGGCGCGGCGCGACCGTCACGCGCAGGTGGCCGGAGCTGCTGGCGATCGTGCCGCTGTCGTAGTGGTAGGTGGCCGCGAGGTTGGCGCCGCTGTTGTTGTTGCGGGCGCTCGGCTGCGGCACCTCCTGGTAGTGCACCCCGTCGAGCTGCTGGTGGGCGTAGAGGTGATCGTGGCCGTGGAAGACAGCCGTGACCCCGTGAGTGGCGAGCAGCGCGTGGATCGGCATCGACCATCCCGGCCGGCGCGTGGCGAAGGCATCGGTGCCGTCGAGCTCGCGGCCGCCCCACTCGTAGAGCCCCGCGGCCTCGACGCCACCCCGCATGGCGCCGTCGAGCCCGCCGACCAGGTTGTGGATGAAGACGAACTTGAAACGCGCCGTGCTTGCCTCGAGTGTCGCTTCGAGCCACTCGAACTGAGCCTGCCCGAGCGTGATGGCCCACGGGTCGCGCGAGACGCGGCCGAGCGTGTTCCAGAAAGGGTCGAGCACGACGAACAGCGCGTCGCCCCACTGCCACGAGTACCAGGCGGCACGCTGCCCGACGACCGGGTCTGAGGCGGGATCGCCGCCATAGAAGCTGCCCGGCAGCGGGTTCAAGAAGAAGGCCTCTCGGGCGTTTGCGGCCCAGTCCGCGACGTTCGCGCCGTCGGGCGTGCGCAGGTAGCCGAGCTCACCTTCGTGGTTCCCGTTGACGAGAAACAGCGCCGTCTGCTGCGTGATGCGGTCAAAGTGGCCCCGCTCGTAGAGATAGCGCGAGACCACCGTGGCCTCGTCGGGCGCGCGCGCCACGACGCCAGAGAGCGGCTCGGAGTGCTTCTCGCACATGAAGGTGTCGCCGAGATCGATGTGAAAGTCGCCCTGGTCGGCGGCGATGTTGTCGAGCGTGCGCTGGTACTGCTCCAGCACCGTGTTCTCGTCGAGGTGCGAGTCGGCCTGGACGGTGAAGGTGAAGGTCTGCCCCGCGGAGCGGGGGGTCGAGAAGGTACGCGCCGGATGGGCGGCGGCGGCGGTGTCCGATGGGCGGCGCCAGTGCACGCGATAGGTGACGCGCTGGTCGGCGGCGAGGCCGGTCAGCGCAACGACGTGCGCGAGATTCGGGGCGAGGTTGGTCGGCGGCGTGGCGCGCGAGAAGTCTCCCGCGGCCGTGCCGTACTCGACCCACGCCTCGACCGCCTCGGTCGCGACGAGGCTCAGCTCCGCGCGGGTGGGCTCGGGCCGACCGAGCAGGATCGTGCCGGTGAACGGCGATTCGACCGGTGGCTCACCGCCGGAATCAGCGCCGGTGTCGACTGGCTCGGAATCAGCGCCGGTGTCCGCAGGCTCGGAATCAGCGCCGGTGTCCGCTGGCTCGGAATCGGCGCCGGTGTCCGCTGGCTCGGTG
>JBILLP010000545.1:0-2809 GCA_044376025.1 Bradymonadia bacterium | reverse complement strand
CAGTCGGCGTCGGCGCAGTCGATGAGGCCGTCGAGGTCATTGTCGCTGCCGTCTGTGCAAATCTCGACGCGCGGTCCGGTGCAGAAGGGGTCTGCCTCGCAGTCACCGTCGGCGCAGTCCGAGGGTCCGTCGGTGTCGTTGTCGAGGCCGTCCGAGCAGCTCGCCTGCGGACCCAGCACCGAAGCGCAGGTCCCGCGCACGAACGTGACGGTCCAGCGGGGGCTCCCGCCAGCGGTGTAGGTGTCGGCAAAGACGAAGACAGCGGTACCCGAGGTGACGCGAAGGTCGATCGCCGAAGAGGTGGTGGTCTCGGAGATGTCGTCGCTGCAGGCGATCTCGGTGCTGGTGTCGGAGCACGCGGTCTGTGCGTACAGGACCGGGTCCCAGCTGGAGCTGCCGGTCGCAACGACGCAGACGTCACCCGAGACAGGCGGGCGCCAGCGGATCACCTCTTCGCGGCCGTCGGCCGGCCCGCTGCAGCTGCCAGCCCGGTTTGCGAAGCTCGTCGCGCCGGTGAAGGTGCCGAAGCCGCCGATCTCCGTCGGTGTAGAGCAGGAGCCGTTGCCCGTTGCGGAGCAGTACGAGGCGGTGCACTCTGAGTCATCGCAGTCGATGTCTCCGTCACGGTCGTTGTCGATGCCGTCACGGCAGTCCTCGGTGGTCGTGAGGCAGGCGGCATCCGCGGCGCAGTCTAGGTCGGCACAGTCGGTCTGCCCGTCGAGGTCGTTGTCCCGGCGGTCGGTGCAGACCTCGGGGGTGGGCAGGCAGTTCGCCGCAAGGTCGCAGTCGGCGTCGGCGCAGTCCGTGTCGCCGTCGAGATCGTTGTCGATCGCGTCGGTGCAGACCTCGGGGAGCGGGACACACGCAGCCGCAAGGTCGCAATCGGCGTCGGCGCAGTCCGTGTCGCCGTCGAGGTCATTGTCGATCCGGTCGGTGCAGACCTCGGGCGAGGGGCCGCAGACGGGCTGGCCTCGGCAATCCGAGTCGTCGCAGTCGGTCTGGCCGTCACTGTCGTCGTCGACGGTGTTGTCGCAGTACTCCGGCAGCGTCGCCGGGCAGGCGCCGTTGAGAACCTCGAGCCGGTAGCTGCCGAAGGCGCTCGCGGTATTGCCATCGACGGTCACCCAATAGGTGGTGCCGCTGTTGAGGCTCGCCTCTGCCATCGACCAGGTGGTCGGCCCATCGTTGTTGTCGCAGGTGACGTCGCGCGCGTTGCCGCAGCCTAGCCTGATGTAGAGTACGGTGTCGAAGTCGGCGTCGCTGACCAGCAGGCACCAGGTGCCGGTCTCGGGAGGCCTGAAGCTCCAGATGTCGTCGCGGCCACCGGCTGCCGCGCTGCAGCTCCGGCTGATGTCCGACTGCGCGGCGCTGCTGCCAAGGTAGGTGCCGGGGCCGGTGATCACGCGCGGAGAGGCGCAGGTGCCGTCACCGACCGCACCGCAGGCGCTCGAGATGGCGCAGTCGTTGTCGTCGCAGTCGACGAACGAGTCGCCGTCGTTGTCGAGGCCGTCGGTGCATGCCACCTCGCCCGATGTGGCGCCGCAGACCACATCCTCGACGCAGTCCACGTCGTCGCAGTCGGTCGCCCCGTCGCCATCGTCATCGAGGCCGTCGTCGCAGAAGACCTCGACGTCGGTCACAAAGCAGGCGACCTCGAACTCACAGTCGAAGTCGTCGCAGTCGACGAACGAGTCGCCGTCGTTGTCGCGGCCGTCGGAGCAGCTCGTCTCGAAGTCGCGGCAGAAGGAGGACGCAGCGCAGACGTCGTCATCGCAGTCGGTCGCGCCATCGCCGTTGTTGTCGATGCCATCGTCGCAGATCTCGGTGTCGGGATCACACCCATCGGGAGTCCCATCGCCATCGGTATCGACGAAGTCATTGCTGCCGGGGCAGACATCGGCGTCGTTGCAGACGCCATCGAAGTCGCTGTCGTTGCCGGGACCACACTCGACGAGACAGACGTTGGAGCAGCCGTCGCCGGCAAGCCGGTTGCCGTCGTCACACTGCTCCCCGTCGTTGACGACGCCGTCGCCGCAGGCGGCCGGCCGCGTGTCGGCTGCATCGTCATCGGTCGAGTCGGTCGCGTCGGTGCCGTCGCCGGCGTTGGTGTCGCCGGGCGCGGCGTCGGTGCCATCCTCCTCCGTATCCGGCGTGGCATCGTCGCCGGTATCGCCGGGCGCGGTGTCGCCCGCGGTGTCGCGCGACGTGTCTCCCTGGATGTCGGGGCGGCCGGTATCGAGCACCTCGCCGGAGCCCGGCTCGCCGTCGGAGCACGACGAGAGAAGGCCGAGGAGAAGCGAGAAGAGGACGAGCTGGTTCAATCGATTCATGGATGCGGTCGCAGGGAGTCGAAACAGAGAGGGCGCCCCGTTCCAAGGCGCCCCCGGGGCGAGTGTCGAGCACCGTTCGCGACTCCGCGCAAGGGTCCGGGCTTGGTCACATGCCTGTCACATCGAGCCCCACAGGCTCGTCATCGCGCGCGACGACGCTGGAAGCCGCCCACGCAACGGGCTACCCGTCAGGGGTCCTGCAAGCCGGAGATCGCGATGCATCGTCCCACCTCGCCCCTCGTCGCGCACTTGGCCCTCGGCTCGGCGATGCGAACCACTGCGCGCCTGCTCGCACTCGCGGTGCTCCTCCACGGCTGCTCCGATCCGGTGGCGACGCGCTGCGCGGGCCGCTGCGGCGATGGCGCACCCGGGGATGCGTCAACCGACCCCGACACCGCAGCTGATACCGAACCGACCGACACACTGCCCGACCCCGACACCGCGACCGATACCGAACCGACCGACACACTGCCCGACCC
>JBILLP010000544.1:0-2810 GCA_044376025.1 Bradymonadia bacterium | reverse complement strand
TTCGGCTCCTTGGGGAGCTTGGGGGCCTTGGGCGGCGGGGTCGCCTCGGTCAGGGTCGGTGCTGCGGCTGCGGCCGCCTCGAGCTTGGGGGCCTTGGGGGGCTTTGGCGGCTTCGGCTCCTTGGGGGGCTTTGGCGGCTTCGGCTCCTTGGGGGCCTTTGGCGGCTTCGGCTCCTTGGGGGCCTTGGGCGTGACGGTCGAGCGTGGCCTCGCATCCGCCGCAGTGGCGCCGGCCGATGAAGCCGGTTCGCTCGCGCCCCACATCTCCGCGCCGCCTGCAGGCGCGTAGGCAGATTCGCGGTAGGCGTCGGCATCGGAGCCGCCTCCGTGACGCTTGTCGAAGCGCTCCTTGAGTTCGAGCGCGAGTTCGATGAGGCGGGCCAGGATCTTGGTCAACATGCGTGGTTGCGCGGTGTGGGGGATGAAGTGGCCGGGGGTGCAGGACAGGCGCCTAGCACACTTGCGGCGCCTCGTCACGGCCCTGCCTCGCACCGGCGCAGGTCACGCCGGCGCGACACCGCGGAGCTGCAGCAGTTCACGCGCCCGCTCGACCTTGATCACCCCTTCGCGCATGAGCTGCTGGGCCACCTCCTCGACGAGGTCGCCCGTGGCGCCAGCCGTCGCGGCCACGCTCCGGGCATGCAGTGCCATGTGCCCCTTCTGGATGCCGGTGGTGCCGAGCGCCTTGATCGCCGCGAGGTTCTGCGCCAGCCCGACCGCCGCCATGACGCAGCCGAGCTCCGCAGCCGACTCGACACCGAGCAGGGCGAGCAGGGTCTTGACCATGGGGTGCAGCCGGATCGGGCCGCCGACGATGCCGACCGCCATCGGGATGTCGATCTCGCCGACCAGCTCACCCTGCTCGCGCCACCAGCGCGCCATGGGTCGATACTGTCCGTCGAGCGCCGCAAAGGCGTGGGCGCCGGCCTCGATGGCGCGCCAGTCCTGGCCAGTGGCGATCGCGACGGCGTCGATGCCGTTCATGATGCCCTTGTTGTGGGTCGCGGCGCGGTAGGGGTCCACCTCCGCGAACTCCGACGCCCGCACGATGCCCTCTGCGACCTCCTCGCCGAGAAATCCCTGCCACGCGAGGTCGGCGACCGGCAGCCTGCAGCGCGCCTTCACGCGGCGGCGGTCGGCGAGGTTGCTCAGGATGCGCAAGAAGACCCTGCCGCCGGTCAGCTCCTCGATGTCGTCGGCCATGCCCTCGCAGACGGTGTTGATGAGGTTGGCCCCCATCGCGTCGCAGGTGTCGAAGTAGACGTGCACCACGACCATCTGGTGCCGCGAATGGCCCGAGCTGCGCTCGTCGTCGGGCCGTACCCAGCGCACGTCGAGGTCGACGGCGCCGCCGCCGCGCTGCCGCATGCCGGGCTCAAGCTGGTCTGCGAGCGCGAGCAGGTCGTCCTTGCGGGCGAGGATGCGCCGCACCGCACCCTCGGGGTCGGGAGCCCCGATCACCTGGATCTGCCCCGTCATCACCGACCGGTCGGCCTCGGCCTCGAATCCGCCGGCCTGTCGCACCAGCGCCGCGGTGTGGCTCACGGCCGCGACGATCGATGGCTCCTCGACAACCATCGGCACGACGTAGTCCTTGCCGTTGACCTTGAAGTTGAGCCCGAGCCCGATCGGCAGCTCGAACAGGCCGACGACGTTCTCGATCATCTTGTCGGCGACTGCGAAGGGCAGCGCCTGGCCCTGCGCCCGGAGCAGCAACGCCGCCTGGTCGTCGGTCACGAAGCCGCGCACGCGGAGCGCCTCGACGCGCTCGGCGCGGTCGAGCCGGTAGTAGCCAGAGATGCGTGAAGAGCGTTCCATCGCCACGGAGTCGATGCCCGGTAGCCTGCACAGGTGTGCAGAGAACGCGGCCTCTACTCCGTCGGGCGGCCGCTTCAAGCAGAGACTGCGGGCGGCAGCGCACCGGCCGGGGGATCGCCCGGGTCGAGCAGCGCGATCTGCTCGCGCGCGCAGGCCGCCTCGAGGTCGGCGCGCGCCCCGGGCCGGTCGCAGAAGGCCACGACCAGGTCGCCGCCCCCGGCACCCGACGGCTTGGCCGTCCAGCCGGCCGACTCCGCGGCGCGGAGGCAGCGCTCCACCGCCGCATCGATCACCGGCGGCCCGCCGGCGCGCGTCAGCATCCGCTCGCCCTCGACAAAGGCCCTGACCGCCCCGAGCAGCCCCGGCACATCGCCCGCCCCTGCCGCCCGCGCGCCGTGCGCGGCCGCCTCGTGCATCAAGCCGAGCGCCTCTGCCACACCCGGCCTCCGCGCCGCACGCGCCTCGACCAGCGCCGCCAAGAAGGTCCGCGTGTTGGCGGCGACCCCGGTGTGCAGCACGGCGACCTCGAGCCCCGGCAGCGCCCCGAACGCCTGCGACCACACCCCGCCCACCCGGCGCTCGAAGACGAACCTGCCACCCCGCAGCGACGTCTCGACGTCGATGCCGCTCCCGGCGCCGCGCTGGAAGGCCAGGTGCGCCGCGTGCGCCACCTCTGCCAGCGCCTCACCCGTCGGGCCCCCGAAGGCTCCCGACAGCGCGACGGCCGCCGCGACCGCGGCCGCCGCGCTCGAGCCAAACCCGAACTTCACACCCCCCGCCGCCGCCGACATGCCCGAGCTGTCCACGTCGAGCCGGCCGCTCCAGCGGGCCGGATCGATGCCGGTTGCCTCGAGCGCGGCGACGACCTCGGGCAGCAGCGCCGCCTCTGCCGGGACCGGGACCGCCTGTCCCCGCTCCCGCAGCACCACCTCTGTCGGCCAGAGCGACGAGGTCGCCACCAGCCGCCCCGACGCGTCATCGCACGAGATCGGA
>JBILLP010000091.1:0-9043 GCA_044376025.1 Bradymonadia bacterium | reverse complement strand
GACCCGGATCCGCGACGTTGGCATCGGCCTCGCCGCCTTCGAGGACTTCCCGTGTTCTCCCTACGGCGGGCCGTTCGACATTCCCTTTGTGCTGCACCAGCGGGTCACCACCGACATCGCCGCCGCGCAGCTGGCGACCTCGCTGCTGCTGCCGCTCGGCGCGGGCGGAGACCTGCCCGAAGCAGGCGTCGAGGCGCTCTACCAGCTCGCCACCGGCGCCGGCCGCCCCAACGAGGGCTGCCGCACCTGGTCTGCGCCTGTCTTCAACCCCGCGGTAGGTCGCCGACCGGGCGTCAGCGACGGCGAGCTGGGCGGTGCCGGCTTCCGCGCCAGCAGCCAGGTGCGGGCCATCGTTCACATCACCGACGCCGTTTCGCACGCGCGGGGCGACGCTGACGCCTTCGCGTACGGCGCGTCGATCGACGAGGCGGTCACCGCGCTCAACGCGCTCGAGGCTCCCGTGATCGGCGTGGCGGTCGGCGCCGTCCTGATCGGGAGGTGGTCGAGCAACGCCATCGACAGCCTGCTCAACCTCGCGCGCCTGACGGGCGCTGTGGTGCCTACCTGCGCGTGGGGCACGACCGAGCGCCCGACCGGCTGTGGCCCGGGGCTCTGCTGCACGGGGCTCGATGGCGCCGGCGAGCCCTCGTTCGGCGACCAGTGTCCGCTCGTCTTCAAGGTCAACAGCGGCATCTTCGGCGGCACGACGCGGCTCGACGTCAGCGTGATTCGCGGCATCGAGGCGCTGCTGGGCGGCTCGTCGTACGACCTCGTGCCGACCGCGCGGCGCGACGAGGCGGAGTTTGCCGCGTCGGGCATCGACACCACCTGCTTCCTCGACGCGGTGGTGCCTCTGTCGGCGACCTCGTTCGGATGTTCGTCGCCGAGCCCCATCGACACGAACGGTGACGGCGTGGCCGACGCCTTCACCGGCGTTGCGCCGGGTGCCACGGTCAATTTCAGGATCGACACGACGAACGACTGCGTCGAGGCGACGGCCTCGCCGCAGGTCTTCAAGTTCTACGTCGACCTGCTCACCAGCGACGGCGCGTCGCTCGGCACCAAGCTCGTGACGGTGCTTGTCCCGCCGCAGGGCGACAAGGACTGACCCGCAGCTCAGCGAAAATCATGGCTCGAAACCTCGACGGGCCGGTGTGAGACCTCGGGCACCCAGAAGCGCTCGGCGATGACGTGGACCACACCGTCCTGGTGCTGCACCACGCCGGTGACACCGAGAAACGACGTGGTCTTGATCAGCACGTGCCAGCGCTCAAAGACGTCGGGCCAGACGACGAGATTGACAAAGCCGGTCTCGTCTTCGAGTGTCATGAACAACACACCGGCCGCCGTTCCTGGGCGCTGCCGGCAGATGACGAGCCCGGCGTAGCGCACCTGGCGCCCGTCGGCTGCCTGCGTCACCGTGCGGGCGTCGGGCAGCCGCAGCGCCACGAGCTGCTCGCGCAGCGTCGAGAGCGGGTGGCCATGCGCGGAGTGGCCCATGCGCTCAAAATCCCACGAAATCTCCTCGAAGGCCGTCATCGGCGCAAACCCGGGCGCCGACTCCGCCGAGGTCAGGTCGAGCGCCGCGTCGCGCTCAGGCACCCGCCCGAGGATCTCCCAGAGCGCGGTGCGCCGGTCGACGCCGAGCGAGAGCAGGGCACCCGCCGTGGCGAGGGCTTCGAGAGCCGGCTGCCTGATGTGCGCCCGCTCGACCAGGTCTTCGGCCGACACGAACGGGCCGAAGCGTCGCGCCGACTCGATGCCGTACCGCTCGCGGTCGCCGAGCCCCTTCACATACCTGAAACCCATGCGCACCGCGCCCGACTCCATCGTGCAGTGCCACGTGCTGGCGTTGATGTCGACCTGCAGAAAATCGACGCCGCGCCGTCGTGCGTCCTCGATGATCGTCGCCGGTGAGTAGAAGCCCATCGGCTGCGCGTTGAGCAGCGAGCAGGTGAATTCGGGCAGGTGGTGCCGCCGGAGCCAGGCCGTGACGTAGCAGATGAGCGCGAAGCTCGCGGCGTGGCTCTCGGGGAAACCATACTCCCCGAATCCCTTGATCTGCTCAAAGACGCGCTCGGCGAATTCGCGGGCGATGCCCTTGGCCGCCATGCGTGCGACGATGCGGTCGCGGTGCTGCTCGATCTTGCCCTTGCTCCGCCACGCGGCCATGTCGCGCCGGAGCTGGTCGGCCTCGCCCGGCGTGTAGTCGGCGGCGACCATCGCAAGCTTCATCACCTGCTCCTGAAAGAGCGGGATCCCCAGGGTTTTTTCGAGCACCGGCACCAGCGACGGGTGCGGGTAATCGACCGGCTCGCGCCCGTTGCGCCGGCGCAGGTAGGGGTGCACCATGTCGCCGCTGATCGGCCCGGGGCGCACAATGCTGACCTCGATCACCAGGTCGTAGAAATGCCGCGGGCGCAGGCGAGGCAGCATCGACATCTGCGCTCGGCTCTCAATCTGAAAAACCCCGATCGTGTCGGCGTCACAGATCATGTCGTAGGTCTCGGGGTCGTCGATCGGCACGGTCGCGGGCGTCAGCCGCAGCCCATGCTCCTGCTCGATCAGCCGCAGGCAGAGGTCGATGTGTGTCAGCGCACCGAGTCCGAGCAGATCGACCTTGAAGAGACCCAGCGCCTCGACATCGTACTTGTCCCACTGGATCACCGTGCGGCCCGGCATCGTGGCATTTTCGATCGGGACGAAATCGTGCACCGGCTCGTGGCCGAGCAGAAACCCGCCCGGATGGATCGACAGGTGGCGCGGCGTGTCTTCGATCTCCGCCGCCAGCGTCAGCAGGTGGTGGTGCGCCGGCGTGTCGAGCGGCAGCCCCGCCTGCACCATGTGCTCCGCCGTCAGCGTACCCCAGTGCGACACGAGCTTGCTGAGCCTGTCGAGCGTCGTCTCGGGCAGCCCGAGCACCTTGCCCACCTCGCGAATCGCCGAGCGGCCCCGGTAGCGGATCACGTTGGCCACCATCGCCGCGTGGCTGCGGCCATACCGCTCATAGACGAACTGGATCACCTCCTCGCGTCGATTGTGCATGATATCGAGGTCGATGTCGGGAGGCTCCGCCCGCTCCCGCGACAGAAACCGCTCGAACAGCAGGCCCATGCGCACCGGGTCGACCGCGGTGATGCCGAGGCAGTAGCAGACCGCCGAATTCGCCGCCGAGCCGCGGCCCTGACAGAGGATCTCGCGGCTGCGACAAAACCGGACAATCTCGTACATCGTCAAGAAATACCCGCAGTAATCCAGCTCGTCGATCAGCGAGAGCTCCCGGTCGAGCTGTGCCGCCACCGCCGCGGGCGGGTCGCCGCCATACCGGTCCCGCGCGCCGCCCATTGTCAGCTCCCGAAGCCACTGCGACGACGTCAGGCCGCCCGGCATCGACTCCGACGGGTAGCGGTATCGAACCTGGTCGAGCGAGAAGGTGCACGCGTCGGCGATACGCCGTGTCGCCGCGATCGCTTCGGGCAGGTCGCTGTAGAGCTCGGCGAAGCTCCAGGCCGACTTGAGCGCATACTCGGTGTTCGGCCGCGTCAGCGTGCCGGCCTGGTGCAGCAGCACGCCGTGGCGGATGCAGGTCAGCACGTCGTGCAGTGGGCGCCGCGCCGGTGTGTGGTAGAGCACCTCGCTCGTCGCCGCGAGCGGCACCCCGTGTCGGGCCGCCAGCCGCCGGACACGCGCCTCCCAAGGCACCTCGTCGGCGCGCCGGTGGCGCGAGAGCCGCAGGTGGCCGTGCTCGCCGAAGGCCGCGCGGAGCCGCTCGATCCAGCCATCTTCGGGGTCGCTGTCGCCCGGCTCCGTGCCGGCCCCGTCCCCCTCGGTGATCGGGTCGGGCGCCTCGAACGGGTCGACCACCGGCTCCGCCCCCGGTTCGCGCTGGTCGGGCGCCACCAGCGGAGGCGCCCAGAGCGCCGTAAGGCCGGCCGCGTGCTCGCAGACCTCGTCGCGTGACACCGTGCAGACCCCCTTGGGCGACCGGAGCCGCCCGCGCGAGATCAGCCGGCAGAGGTTGGCATACCCCTCGCGGGTCCGGGCGATCAGCACGATCTGCCCGCCATCGTCGAGCGTCATCTGCGCGCCGAGCAGCAGCTTGAGACCCAGCTCGCGGGCCCGCACGTGGGCGCGGGCGATGCCATACACACCGTCGCGATCGGTGATCGCCAGCGCCGGCAACCCCAGCTGGTGCGCCGTCTCGACCAGCTCTTCGGGGTGACTCGCCCCCTCGAGGAACGAGTAGTTCGATTTGCACCAGAGCGGTACGTACATCAGCGCCCCGCTCCCGGCGCGACGTCGATGCCGCGGTCGGCTCGGCCGCCAAGGTGGCCTTGACGTGCACCGCAGCGGCAGCCGCAGCGCTGGCCGTGGCGCCGGCCGAGCTCGGGCGTTGGCGGCCGGGTCGTGGTGTCGGTGAGAGGGGATGTGAGGTGAGTTTGCATGGTTGAATACTGAACACATGTACCGTATCGGGATGTGGAGATCAAGAGGGAGGCTCGCCGCCGGAGCCGCCCGACTCCCGGCCCGCCGCGTCTCGAAGCAGCGCAGCGACTCGGTCGGCCAGACTCGACGGAGCCACGCGCCTGACTCGGTGAATCGCCCCGGTTTCATCGGAGACAGGTGGCCTTGGATCAAGCTGCACCTTTCCTTGTCCAGCTTGCCGTGAGAAACCTGTCTGCCTCGAACTCTGCCGGAGGGACATATCCGAGCGCACCGAAAAGCCTGTGGTGGTTGTACCAGTGGACGTATTCGAGGATTTCGGGCTCTGGTGCCGACTCGTTGCATCAAGGGTCGCGCCGGCTTGTCAGCTCAGACTCGAAGAGCCCGTTGTTGCTCTCTGCGAGCGGGTTGTCGTCGCTGCCTCCGGCGGCTCCGACGGTGGTGCGCAGCCCGGACCGCCCCGGTGTTCTGCGTAGGCGATCGACAGGCACCGTGAGCCGCGGTCGCTGTGATGGACGAGGTCTTTGCCGGCGGTTCGGCTGTGAAGCGCCTGATTGAGGGCATCGAGCGCCAGGTCGAACCGCAAGGATGTGAAGACGCGCCACCCCATCACCATGCCACGGCAGACGTCAATGACGCAGTCGACGCAGACGAAGGCAGTCCGGTTTCGCACGTAGGTGGTGTCTGCAACGCAGAATCAGTTCGGGGCCTCTGCCGTGAAGTTTCGTCTGACGAGGTCTGCGGGGCGGTGCGCGAGCTCGTCGGGCATCGTCGTTCTGGGCGACGGGCCTCGAACCACACCCTTGATCTCCATCGTTCGCATGAGTCGTTCGACCTGGAAGTCGCCAC
Source organism: Bradymonadia bacterium (assembly GCA_044376025.1). Classification (GTDB taxonomy): domain Bacteria; phylum Myxococcota_A; class Bradymonadia; order REDH01; family REDH01; genus JBILLP01. The sequence goes on along the minus strand of JBILLP010000091.1, from coordinate 3,751 downwards.
CTCGACGCCCTCACGTTGAAGCTGATGATGCACGCATCGTGCGCCATGGCGCTCTCGGCTCTGGGTCTGGACACGCCGACTCTGCTCGCAGAAGACGTGATCGGTCTGAGTCCGCTCTGAACGCCCTGAAGGGTCATCGTCGCTGACGAGCCGCCTCGTCGTAGGTAGACGGGGCAATCCGCAGCTCTGCGCAGATTGGCTCGACCCCGTATGTGGCGCGATGTTCATCGATGAACGCGACCTTCAGCTCCGTCGGCGATCGAGCTCCGCCCGGGCGAAATGCGCAGATGCCTTCCGAAGAATCTCGTTCGCCCTCTTGAGCTCTCGATTCTCGCGCTCCAGGTCCCTGATGCGGTCCCGCTCGGCGGTCGCCGCTGTGGGCACTGGAACGGCGCCCGTCTAGACGTCTCGAACCCACGGCCGCTGCGTCTCTGGGTGGCAGCCAGGCTTCGATGCAATCGACTACAACGCTGCGTTCGTGGATGGATGTTGTCGAAGCGACTCCCGGAAGACCCGAACCGTCCGCTCTCGGACCGCTGGACTGTACGTGCCTTTCCTGGCCGTGGCCTGACCTCGCCACATGAAGTGGTCTCCGGCAAGCCCGGGGCGGTTCGCTTGTCTCTCGCCGGGGTTGGTGGTATCATCGACTCCGGCTCATCGCTTGAAAGGCACATTCATGAATCGTCTCCTTCGGTCATTGTCTCTTCCCCTCCTTGTCTCGGGCTGGCTGGCCTGCACCGACGCGGGCGGTTCCCGCGGCGGCGACACGACCGACACCACGCTTGATGTCACCGCGGACGGCGCGGGCGACGCCGCCTCGGACGCATCGGGTGACGGACCCGCCGACACGTCCGCAGATTCGGCGCTCGACGCCTCGGCCGATGCGGAGCCGGATACCGTCGCAGATGTCGCGGATGCAGTCGGGACCACGGTGGAGGAGCGGTTCGGATTCTATGCGTACGGTAGCTCTTCGGCGAGCGACGGGCTGATGTACCTCTGGGACATGAAGATCGACGGTACCGACATGCGCAGTCTACCGATGACGGGCGTGACGGGCATCGCGGACGCTTCGTGGAGCGGCGACGGAAGGCGTGTGGCGTTCACCGCCTACGAAGAAGGGTTCACGAACTCGCTTGACGATCACCTACCCGTGATGGTGATGAACACCGACGGGACGGGGCTTGAGCAGGTAGGCACGGGGCGCTTTCCGAGCTTCAGCGTCGACGGCACCTTTCTGGCGTGGGTTTCGCACACGGTGGAGACAACCACCGACGACCCGCCGCGCTACGTGCGCAAGTTCGACCTCCATACGGCGTTCTTCGATGGTCGGGAGCCCGTTCGACTGTCTGGGACGCCGGGCGGGGCTGTCTCGAGCGGCCCGTCGACCTCGGAGGGCATCACGCAGATCGTCGCGCGATCCACGCCCGCGCCGGCGGTCTTTGCGTTGTACCAATCCTCGACGCCCGACGACGAGGGGTTTTCGATCAACGAGACCGCGATCATGAAGTTCCGGGAGGGCGGCGTCGACGTCATCTCCAAGGTGGATGGGGACATTGTGGGCATCACCTTCATGGGCGTGGACTACCTCGGTGATGCGTGGTGGGCGGAGTGGAAATCCGAGGGGGAGGGTCGCGTGGCGCGTATCCAGTCGACCAGCGGCGTGAGCTCCTCCGGCCACACGGAGGCGGCAGGCATGAGTTTCTCCCCCAACGCCCTGCGCACGCTGCAGTCCTCCGGCGGATTGTTGTGGTTTGGGTCTCCGACCTACGAGGACCAAGTGCGGGTCACGTTTGGTCTGCCCACACTCGGCGTCCGCTCCTGGTTCGAGGTGCCGTAGCCGCTGCGAGGACCACCTCGCGGACGCGGGTGGCTTGGACCGCGAGGGCCCTGCGCTGCGGACAGCTCCCACATGCAAAGCCCAAGACTTCCACAAACGGGCCAGAACGCGGAAGGAGCCCAAGCGCGACCCGCCCGGGTGCCCAACGAACGTTGGCGGCGTGACCACCGACACCGCCCCATTGCGCGGTCGTGGCGCCTCCGCCGCCTCCGCCGCGACGCCCCACCGTGACCCGTCAGGATCCCGTCCTTCCCCCCGTGTCAGGATGGCTGTGGCCTCCTCTCGATGCCGATCCCATGACCGTTGGGGGCTGCGGCGACTTGTGACATGAGACACCCCACGGCGTCTCGGCCCGGTCTGAAGGAGCGCCTGAATCGGCGCATGTCGGCTCCCGAACATGCCTCTCCGGTGGTTCTGTCCACGAAGACCGGCGTGTCGCAGACGACGCTATCACGACGGCGCCGGTCCGATTTCGCCGTACAGAGGTCTCCCGCCAACCGAGGGCCCGGTCGCGAACTCCCTCTACGTGGGATTCCGATTGGTTCGCACGGCGCGCGTTGCGGACTACACGTCGCGCGGGCAGGTCGCTCCCGACACCGCGCTTCGGTAACCCTCGACGTCACCGCCAACCTCTGGCACCCTGATCGTGCGGCTGCGGGCAGTCCGGAGCGGCGCGATGGGGGCGGGTCATGGGTTGGTCGGAGGCACCGGCGCGCCCTGAACGCACCGCCCCGGGGTTTCAGTCGATCCACCAGGCGGTGAGGTCGATGGCACTTCACCCTTGACTCGGCCCCCCAAACAGGCGCATCCTACGCGGGCGCACTGCGCAGGTCCGGGTGTCGGCCTGCACGACGGTTCAGACAACGCGATCCAAGGTCGACGATGACGTGGTAGTCGAGATCCCACTCCGGGGGTTACCGGGGAGCGGCGCGAGGGCGCCAGGTTGAAGGAGAGTCGTCATGGGAAGGCGAAACGGGGTGACGAGTGGGCAGGGGCCGGCAGAAGCCGGCAGTGAGGTCGGGGCCGGCCGCGGCAGCGCTGGCACGAACGTTGCGCAGGCAGGCAGGCAGGCAGGCAGGCAGGATTCGTAGATGAACGCAGTGCGCAGAGTCGATGGCTCGCGCTCGGTCGCCGCTGCGCGGGGCTGATTGTGGGCGCGGCGGTGGTGCTCGGCGGGGTCGGGGAGGCGCGGGCGCAGATCGACGACGGCTTCTACAGCCCGACTTTCGACGGCGACGACGTGTTCGATAGCGCCTGGGAGCTCGGCCAGCGCGCGGAGGATCTGATGCGATTCTCGACCGAGGCGCGAGGCCGGATTGTTGCGGGGTGGAGCGAGACGGCAGAGGTCTCGCTGCTGGCCGATGCGCTCTACGACCTGGCCAAGGTGCAGGCCGAGCATGCCCGTGCGGCGCTCACGGCGCTGTTTGAGCAGGGCGACCTGACGCTGGCGCTCGATGAGCTGGCCATGGCCCACTACTTCTCGCAACAGGCCGAAGCGGCGGTGGCCGCGGTGTCGGTGGCCGCGGGCATGCCGCCGGCGGTCGCGGGTGGCGCCGAGGTGAACACCACGCTGCCGGTGCCAGACGGCAAGTACGAGGGCTGGATCATTCCCGAAGAGGCGCTCGCCGAAGCGGCCGTGGTCAAGGTTGACCCGCTGAGCGCAGAGGGCGATGCCCTCGAAGCCTGGCGCAACGCCATCGACGCGAACGCCAAGTGGCTCGGCGAAAGGGTCTTTGTCGAGGATTTGTGGGTCAAGGACCCGATCGTGGTCTCCGAGCTGCTCGCGGTCGGCCCGCGCTGGCTCGGCGAAGGAGGCGACATCTACAAGGGCCAGACGCTGCACCTGCAGAATGTGTGGGTGCTCAAGACCAAAGATGTGTACGAAGCGGTCAAAGAGCCCGAGCTGATGACCGC
>JBILLP010000543.1:0-2812 GCA_044376025.1 Bradymonadia bacterium | reverse complement strand
GGTCCCCGAGGCGCAGCCTCCCTCGGTGCAGGTGTCGCCGAGGGTGCAGACGTCGTTGTCGTCGCAGGCGAGGCTGTTCGGCACGTTCAGCGGGCCGACAGCGGGCTGGCAGGAGTCGTCGGTGCAGGGGTTGCCGTCGTCGGGGTTGAGCGGAGCACCGAGGCAGGCCCCGAGGGTGCAGGTGTCGATGACGGTGCAGCGGTTCCCGTCGTCGCAGCCGTTGGTGTTGAAGGGGTAGACGCAGCCGGTGCCGGGGTCGCAACCCTCATCGGTGCAGGGGTTCGAGTCGGCGCAGAGGTGGTCGAGCGACCGGTGGCCGCACCCCGAGCCCTCCGCGCAGAAGTCGGCGGTGCAGAGGTTCTCGTCGTCGCAGTCGTCAGGCTGACCGCCGCAGACACCCGCGAGGCAGACATCGCCGACGGTGCAGGTTGTGCCGTCGGTACACGGCGTGCCGTCATCGACGACCGTCGCAACGCAGCCGGCCACGGGGTCGCAGGAGTCGGCAGTGCAGGCATTGCCGTCATCGCAGGTGCGGGTCGCGGTGCCGGCGCATGCCCCCCCACCGCAGGTGTCGCCCGTGGTGCACCGGTCACCGTCGTCACAGGCACCGCCGTCGGCAGGCTGCGAGCGACACGTGCCGTCTGCCGGGTTGCAGGCGTCGGTGGTGCAGGGGTTGCGGTCGTCGCAGGCCACCTCGTTGGCGACGCACTCGCCATCGAGGCAGCGGTCGCCCGAGGTGCAGAGGTCACCGTCGTCGCAGGTGGCGGCGTTGTCGGGCGTCCAGCGCTCGGCGTCCGACGCGACGCTGCACACCTCGCACGGGTTGTCGGGGTTCTCTGCCTGGTTGTCGATGCAGACCCCGTCGATCTGGCACTGGTCAGGCGCGCAGCAGACCTCGAGGGCGTCGTGCTCGCAGCCCGTCGCGGTGCAGCGGTCGACCGTGCACGGGTCTCCGTCGCGGCAGTCGTCGGGGCAGAGGTCCGGCCCGGTGTCAGCGGTTGCGGTGTCTTCGGTGCTGGTGTCCGGCCCGGTGTCAGCGGTTGCGGTGTCGTCGGTGACATCGGAGCTGCCGGTGTCGCTGGTGGTGTCGCCGGCGTCGCTGTCGACCTCGACGCCAGACTTCGCGTCTTCGCCGCACGCCGCGAGGGCGAGCGCGCACAGGGCCGTCGCAAGCAGCCAGGGTCGGGTGGAGAGTCTCATGCCGGGCTCCGTGTTCGAAGGTTGGGGCTCGACTAGCCCATCCACGAAACGGGCAAAAGCGCGAAGGGAGTCGGTGCCGCCGGACGGCGGCGGTGCGCCAAAAAGCGGTTCGCGGGGGCGATGACGCCCCCGCGAACTCCCGATGGTCGGGCTGACAGGATTTGAACCTGCGACCCCTTGCACCCCATGCAAGTGCGCTACCAGACTGCGCTACAGCCCGTTACGGTCGGGGGGCAGAAGGCTAACCCGAACGGGTCCTGTGTGTCAAGCGCCGGACACCAGTCGTGACCACCTGGCAGCCTCTACTGCGCGTCGGAGCAGTCGACCGACTTCGTGCCTCCCTTGTCGTCGAGCAGCTCGGTACAGACGAAGCTCTTGCCGTTGCAGGTCGCCCTGAAGACCCGCGTTGAGCCCGTCGTGCGGAGCCCGGAGATCCGGGTCTGGTCGGGGTCGCACCCGGTCGAGCCCGCGGACACCGTCGCGGCGGTCCGCTCCTGCATCTCCGCGAAGAAGGCACAGCCAGCGAGGTTGAACAGCAGGGCCAGCGCCATCAGGGGCAGGGCGGCGGATCGGGCAAGGCTCATGGCGGTCTCCAAGGTGTCGCGAGGCATCGCGGTGAACGTCGTGACGCTACCCGCTCCCGCACACCGCTTCAACCCGGCCTCGCGCCCATCCCGGTGTGGCACCCTTCCGCCCTCGGCGGGCCCGTGCTACAAGCCCGCTCCCCCATTCGCCCACCCGGTGCATGAAGCTTCGCCGCATCGAACTCTTCGGCTTCAAGTCGTTCCGCGTGAAGACGGGGCTCGACATCGGCGACGGTGTCACGACCATCGTCGGCCCGAACGGGTGCGGCAAGAGCAACATCGTCGACGCGATCAAGTGGTGCATCGGCGCGCAGTCGGCCAAGGATCTCCGCGGCCGCGGCATGGACGAGCTCATCTTCGCCGGCTCCGAGAGCCATCGCGCGCTCGGCATGGCAGAGGTCACCCTCACACTCCAGAACGACCGCGGCGACGTGCCGAGCGCGTTCAGGGAGCATGCCGAGATCCGCGTCTGCCGGAGGCTCTACCGAGATGGTGACTCCGAGTACGAGATCAACGGCAGCAAGGTCAGGCTGCGCGACGTGCAGGAGCTCTTCCTGGGCACCGGCGTGGGGGCCCGTGAGGCCTACTCGATCGTGGAGCAGGGGCGCATCGGCTTCATCGTCTCCGCGCGGCCCGACGAGCGGCGTTCGCTGATTGAGGAGGCCGCCGGCATCACCCGGTACAAGTTCCAGCGCAAGGCGGCGGAGCGGAGGCTCGAGAAGACGAGGGAGAACCTGCTTCGTGTCGCCGACGTCCTCTCTGAGGTGTCGAGGCAGATCGGCAGCCTCGAGCGGCAGGCGCGCAAGGCCGCGCGCTGGAAGGAGCTGTCGACCCGTCGACGCGTGCTCGAGATCACCGCCGCGCTCGACCGTCGCGACCGGGTCGCCGAGGCGCTGGCTGCGCTCCGCAAGCGCTTCAACGCCACCAAGGAGGCCTACGAGGCGGCGGCGGTCGAGCACCATGTCAAGGATGCCAGGCTCGCCGAGGCACGGATCGCGCTTGCGCACCTCGATCGCGCGGCCGCCGAG
>JBILLP010000090.1:0-9082 GCA_044376025.1 Bradymonadia bacterium | reverse complement strand
GCTGGTGGCCGATGCCTTCAAGGCTGTCCCGGAGCTGACCGCGAAGCTCAAGGGCTGATCGCCGGCGCCGCGCCCGCGGCCTCCTGACGCGCAAAGACCCCGGTGCGGCATGCCGCACCGGGGTCTTTGCGTGAGGGGCTCCCGCTCAGAACGGGATGTCGTCGTTGTGGAAGTCACCGGGCGACCCACCGCCCTGGTTTCCACCGCCGCCACCGCCGCCACCGCCGCCACCGCCGCCGCCGCCGCCGCGGTTTCCACCACCGCCGCCGTAGCTGCCACCGCCACCACCGCCGCGGCCCTGGCCACCGCCACCGTAGCCGCCGCCCTCGTCACCGCCGCCACCACCCTGGCCGCCACCCTGGCCGCCGAGGAACTGGAATCGGTCTACGACGATTTCTGTCGTGCTCTTCTTGTTGCCATCCTTGTCCTGGTACTCGCGGGTCTGCAGGCGCCCTTCAAGGTAGACGCTGCGGCCCTTGCGGAGGTACTTGGCGGCGGTCTCCGCCTGGCGGCCCCAGATCACAATCCGATGCCACTCTGTCCTTTCCTGCTTCTGGCCGTTTCGGTCGGTCCACTCGTCCGTTGTGGCAACCGAGAATGAGCAGACGGTCTGGCCGCCTTCGGTGGTGCGGGTTTCGGGGTCTCTCCCGAGATTCCCGATGAGCATGACTTTGTTCAGTGAAGCGGACACGTTGACCTCCAGGGGTTGTCGGGGGCGTCGAGAGCAGGCCCACCATGGGCCGGCGTGAACCGGAACGACACCCGTGCCCGTGACTTCGTCGACTTTGCGCGGGTTGTTGCGTGAAGCGACAGAAAAAGGTTGAAGCCGGCGGGCGCACCGAACGGGTGGGCCATAGCAGAGGGTCGTGGTGGTTGTCATGGGCGCAGAGCGACCTGTCGGCTGGGCGAAGGTGCTCGCGGTGTCGGTCGCCTCGGTGTGCGCGATCTCGGTGGCGGCGGTCTGGGTGCGGCAGGCCGAGGCGCCTTCGTCGGTGACGGCCTTCTGGCGGTTGACGCTGTCGGCGCTGCTGCTGCTGGCGGTGCGACCGCGGCAGAGCGTGGTGCTGGAGCGGCAGGCGTGGCCGTGGGCGGTGGTGTCGGGGGTGATGCTGGCGGTTCACTTCGGGACATGGATGGCCTCGCTGGAGCACACGAGCCTGCTTTCGTCGACGCTGCTGGTGACCACGACGCCGGTCTGGCTTGCGCTGGTGGCGCGCTGGATTCCCGGCGAACCTCGTCTCGGTGCCCGGGGCATGGCTGGCCTCGGGGTGGCGGTCGCCGGAGGTGCGGGGCTGCTCTGGGGCAGCCGCGGCGCGGTCGGGGTCGAGGAGGTGACCGCGTGGGGGAGCCTGCTGGCATGGCTGGGCGCGGTGTCGGCGGGGGCCTACTGGTGGGCGGGCCGTGTCGGACGTCGGAGCGCGGGGGTGGAGTCGTTGTCCTTCTGGTCGACGCTGGTGGCGGCGCTGGCGCTCTGGCTGTGGATCCTCGTGCAGGGGGAGCGGTGGCTGACGGGCTACGACTCCTCGACCTGGAGCCGCTGGCTGCTGCTGGCGGCGGTTCCGCAGCTTGTGGGTCACAACGGGCTGCTTTGGCTGCTTCGGCACTGGAGCGCGACGGCGGTCTCGGTGCTCGTGCTCCTGGAGCCGGTCGTTGCTACGCTGTTCGGGCAGTGGGCGGGCTTGGCGTCGCCGAGCCCGTCGTCATGGCTCTGGTCGCTGCTGACGGTGGCCGGGGTGTTGCTGGTGGTGCGTCGCGCCGCGGGAGACGTTTCACGTGAAACAGCTTCGTGAGGTCGAGGAGGTCGTGCTCCGCGTGATCGAGGGGCGGCTCCCCTTCGAGGAGGGGCTCGCCGCGGTCTGCCGCTACCAGGCGCGCACGAATGACCCGCTCGCGGCCTTCTGGCGGCGTCGCGGCTTCGACGCGTCGCGGGTGGCCTCGGCTGGCGAGGTGCCGGCCGTCGCGACCGAGGTCTTCACACAGGTGCGGCTGGTCTCGTCCGAGGCCCCGGTGGCGCGGGTCTTCAGGACAAGCGGGACGACGTCGGGCGCCCGGGGTGAGCACCACCGCATCTCGACCCGCTGCTACGACGAGGGCGCCGCGCGGCACTTCTCTGCGTCGGTGCGCGCCGCGCCCATGCCCCGACGCTGGATCAAGCCCCTGCTGCATCCCGACCAGGCCCCGGACTCCTCGCTGTCACACATGGTCGCCGACCTCGAGGCGCGGCATGGCGCGTCGGGGCCGTGGACGCTCACGCCCGCGGGCCTCGACGTCGCCGCGACCTGGCGCAGCCTCCGCGAGTCGGAGCAGTCGGGCGAGCCCGTGCTCGTCTTCACCACCGCCTTCGCGCTGCGGCTCCTGCTCGACGAGGCGCCGGGGTCGGTCTCGCTGCCGTCAGGCTCGATCCTGATCGAGACGGGCGGGTTCAAGGGGCGCGCCCGCGTCGTTTCACGTGAAACACTCTACCTCGAGGTCACCGGCAGGCTCGGCCTGCCGCCCGGACGCATCGGGTCAGAGTACTCGATGACCGAGCTTTCGAGCCAGCTCTACAGCCGCCGGCTGGCCGATGGTGACCCCACCCCCCGCGGCGACCTCCTCGTGCCACCCGCCTGGCTGCGCGTCCTCGCCGTCGACGCTGCCACCGGGGCGGTGCTCCCGTCAGCGACGGCAGGCCTGCTGCGGTTTGTCGACCTTGCGAACGTCGAGACCGTCGTCGCCGTGCAGACCGCCGACCTGGGCATCGTCACCCCCGACGGTGTCACCCTGCTCGGACGCGCCCCCGGCGCCGTGCCCCGCGGCTGCGGCCTCACCGTCGAGGAGCTCGGGCTGCGATGAGGCGAACCCTGCACGACCCGGGCGAGGCATCGCGCCTGCTCCGCGCGCTCCAGACGACCCCGCCCGGCGCGGTCGGCCAGCGCATCGGCCCGGTCGCGGCCTGGTGCCGGACGGGGGCACTCGCCGCCGTGCGGGACCAGGCCGCTGAGCTTGCCCCACAGCTCGGCTGCGGCGTCGAGATGCTCCGTGACGAGGCCTCTGCGCGGCTCCGGAGCTTCGACGACGAGGCCCTCCGCGCCCTCTGCGTGGTCGAGGGCATCGAGCTCCGCGGCGCCGCAGGCCCGGGCGTGGCGATGACCTGGCTCGGCTCGAGCGCGCTGCCTGCGCTGCTCGAGGCGATCGTGCTCGCGCTGCTGGCCGGTCGGCCGCACCTCCTCAGGCTCGATGCCGGATTCGCCGCCTGTGCCGACCTGCTGCTCGAGAGCTGGGCCGACGCGCAACCTGCGGAACGGGGGCGATTCGGCGTCGTCACCTGGCCGCGCGAGCAATCCGCGGTGACCGAAACCCTGCTCGTGGGCTGCCGCGTGGTCACCGTCTTTGGGGCCGATGCCGCGATCGAGATCGCCCGGCGCGCTGCGTCCCATGCCACCGTGGTCGGCTTCGGCGACAGGGGGTCGGTCGCCGTCGTGTTGCCCGACGCCACGCCAGCCCGGATCGATGCGGTCGCCCTCGACGTGGCGCTGTGGGAGCAGCGGGGCTGCATGGCCCCCCACGAGGTCTGGTGCCTCGATGCCGACCCCGCCGCCGCCGATGCGGTGGCTGAGCGGATCGCGGCGGCGCTCGCGGGCCTCCACGGGCGTTGGCCGCGGGTCGCTGTTTCACGTGAAACAGCCGCCGCGCTCTACCTCGCGGAGCAGGCCGCCGCCTTCTCAGGCCCTACCTGGAGCGGCCCGTGGGGCTCCGTCCTGCGCGTCGCGCAGAGCGGGGGTCTCGCCGGCCCCGGCGCCCGCAGTGTGCGCGTCGTCGCCCTGCCGAGCGATGGGGCCCTCGCCCGGCTAGCCGCACTGCCGGTCTCGACCGTAGGCATCGCCGCTGGGCCGAGCCTCGACCCGCTCCGCCAGTCCCTGCAGCGGGCGGGCGTGCGGCGCGTGGTCGAGTCGGGCGAGATGCAGCGTACCCGCATCGACCGGCTGCACGACGGGCAGCGCAGGCTCCAGCCCCTGCTCGACCCCGGCGACTGAGCCCCCCACCGGCCGGTCGCCCTGCCGCGTCCGTGTGGGATTGCGCACGCCCGCCCGGTGGAATCCGCACAGCAGGCCACCCGCGCCCCGGCGACGGGTGACACGCCCGAGACGCGCCGGCTCCACCGACAGCGCGCCCCCGGCGCACTCGGCGGCGGCGCAGCGAGGTGGCACGCTCGATGCACAGGCCCTTCGCCACGGCCGGCGCCTCGTCGCGCCAGACACCCATCGGGAGCCTTTGCCATGTCTACCAATGTCGGAACCTTCGATCGCGTCACCCGTGTTGTCGTTGGCCTGATCCTGCTCACCCAGGTATTCTGGGGCGCCAAGACGGCGCTCGGCTGGATCGGCCTGGTCCCGCTTGCCACCGCCGCGATCGGCTTCTGCCCGATCTACCGCATGTTCGGCATCTCGACCTGTGCGACCGGGCCGAAGGACGCCAGCGGCCTGACCTGACCCGGAGTGACATGAAGTACGAGTTCTGCCCCAGGTGCGGGTCACGTCTCTCGACCGCGGAGCTCGACGGCGTCGAGCGGGGCCGATGTGACAGCGATGGCTGCGGGTTTGTCCACTGGGACAACCCCGTGCCTGTCGCCGCCGTGCTGCTCGAGCACGAGGGCGGCGTGGTGCTCGTCCGCGCGCCCGGCTGGCCGGAGTCCTGGTTCGGGCTCGTGACCGGGTTCGTCGAACGCCACGAATCCCCCGCAGAGACCGCCCTGCGCGAGCTCCGCGAAGAGCTCGGCCTCGACGGCGAGATCGTCTCGCTCATCGGCTCCTACGCCTTCAGGCCCATGAACCAGGTCATCATCGCCTACCACGTGCGCGCCGCCGGCGAGATCCGCGCGTCCGACGAGATCGCCGCCTGGAAGCGCATCCCCATCGAGAAGCTCCGACCCTGGCCGCAGGGCACCGGCGAGGCCGTCCGCGACTGGCTCGCCGCGCGCATTGCTCAACCCTGACCGCCCCGGTTTGACCCAGACCGGATCCTGTGCCAACGATCCCCCGACATCACTGGCAGAGCGCCGACAACCCGACCCGGAGAGCACGATGCGCACCCCGATCCTACGAACCGCGCCTTTGGCGGGCCTCCTCTCGACCCTCGGCCTGCTCGTGGCGGCCGCAAGCGTCGTGCCCGCCCGCGCCGAGGCCTGTGGGGGCTTCTTCTGCCAGAACGTCCCGATCGACCAGGCCGGCGAGAACATCATGTTCACGGTCGAGGGCGACCAGGTCGAGGCCTTTGTCCAGATCCAGTACCAGGGCGACGCAGAGAACTTCGCCTGGATCGTCCCCACGCCCACCCTGCCCACCGTCGGCGTCTCGACCGACGCGCTCTTCCCCTACCTGACCCAGAACTTCACCCGGTACCACCGCCTCGAGGAGAGGATCGTCGGGGACTGCCAGTACTCCTGTCCCTCTGACTGGTGGAACGGTGGCGACAACGTCGACGCCGTCAGTGACACGGGCAGCTCCGACGCCGGCGATGGCGGCGGTGTCACCGTCGTGCTGCAGGCCCAGACCGGGCCCTACGACTACGCCATCCTGCAGGCCACCGACGTCGAGCAGCTCTTCGACTGGCTGAGGGCCAATGACTACGTCATCCCCGACACCGCCATCCAGTTCGTCGAGCCCTACGCGCTCATGGGCGACACCGTCCACTTCGTCGCCTTCAAGCTCCAGAAGAACCGGAGCGCCGGCGACATCCAGCCGGTGCGACTCCGGTACACGGCCGACCAGCCGATGATCCCGATCCAGCTCACGGCGATCGCCGCGCAGCCCGACATGCCGCTCTATGTGACCATCCTCGCCGACAAGCGGGCCGTGCCCGAGAACTACCTCCACGCGGTGCTCAACCCGCTCGCGTTCGGCTACGTCAACGCCTCGGAGCCGATCGACCTCATCTCCCGCGCCGTCGATGCCGCCGGCGGCAGGGCCTTCGTCACCTCGTTCGCCGGCTCGACCAGCTCGCGCTTCGCCTTCTACTCCGAGGGGCAGTTCTACACCGAGGGCCTTGCCGGGATCACCGACCCCATCGAGTTCGTCCAGTCGCTCCTCAACCGCGGCTTCAACGGGACGACCGAGCTCCTCTCGCTGTTGCAGACCTACCTGCCGATGCCGGCCTCACTCGCCGAGCAGGGGTACACGCCGCAGCAGTTCTACAACGAGCTCACGCAGACCTGGTGGTGCGGACCAGCCTGCGAGGCGGTGCAGGGCACAACCATCGACGCGCCCGCCTTCGTGGCGGCCATCGAGGAGCAGATCGTCGAGCCGCGCCGCGAGGCTGAGGAGGTGCTGTCGCGCTTCTCGTACGCCACGCGCATGGTCACCACGCTCGACCCCGCAGAGATGACCGTCGACCCCGTGTTTGCCCTCAACGCGACGCTCCCCGATGTCGACGACTCGGTGGTCGGCACAGCGACCATCTACTGCGGCGCGGGTGGGGCCTATGGCACCGCCCCGACGGTGCTTGAGCTCCGCGATGGACGCGAGATCGCCTACCGGCAGTCCCAGTTCAACGACATGCGCCGGGCCTTCGACGCGTTCCCGCTCGAGCGGGCGGAGCAGCTCGCCGCCAGCGGCGATCCCGTCGTCGTGACCTCGAACCGAGCCGCCATCGACGCCGCGATCGGGGCGTGGAACGAGTCCCACTCCGGGCTCTCCCCCGAGCCGCTCGACTGCCCCGACAGCGACGACACCGGGTTGTGGGAGCCCGATGACGACGCCGGCGCCATCTCGGACACGGGCGTGGCCGACGCCGGCTCCAACGACGGAGCCGGCACCGACGGCGTGCCGACCGTCGACTGCGACGGCACCGACTGCGAGGTGACCAACAAGCCCCCCACCCGCGGTGCCGACGAGGACGAGTCCCTCTTTGGCTGCTCCTCGGCCCCGGCAGGCGGCAGCCTCGCGTGGCTCGCACTGGCCGCGCTCGCCGCCCGCCGCCGCCGCAGGTAACCGCGGGCGACCCCGAGCCGGTGCCGCTGACGCAGGCGACGCCCGCGGCGCTCGACTCAGTCCACGCGCACCACCGTGAGCGCCTGGCCACCGGGACCGGCGACCTCATCGCCCTCACAGGCACCCACGAGTGTCCTGCCCAGCGGTGACTCTGCGGTGAGCACGCGCACGGTCACGCCATCCACCTCGACCGCCAACCCGCCGGCCCCGGGCCCGAGCAGGTAGTGCGACTCACCGGCAGACCCGGCGAGCGTCACGAGGCAGGGCCCCCGGACCACTGCGGCGCCACCCTCCCTCGGGATCTGCCGAAACCGTCCGATCGTGGCACGGAGCTGCTCGGCACGTCGTGACTGGCCCGCCGCGAGGTACGACGCCTCGGTGGCGCGCGTGTCGTACTTGTTCTCCGCGCGCGACTCCTCTGACGTCGCGCCGTCTGAGGCGTTGGCCAACGAGCGGGCAAGCACCTGCTGGTCGTCGAGGAGTCGGGCGACGACGGCGTCGAGGGCCTGGGCGAGTCGGACCGGCATCATCGGCGCCTACCACGCCGCCCCGCCCGCTGTCACGCGACGGCGAGGCCTCGTGCCCGCCAGGTGACCATGGCGGTCGCCCTTGCCGCTCCGTCAGCCCGTCGCTACGAAGCTTCGCGCCGTGAATGACCGCTCACTCAGCAACCACACGGCGCTCCGGTCCCCTTGACCCTCTGGTTCATCCATGAAGCACAACATCCGCAAGGCCGCCGTCCTCGGCGCCGGTGTCATGGGGAGCGGCATCGCCGCCCACCTCGCCAACGCCGGCATCCCCGTCCTGCTCCTCGACATCGTGCCGCCCAAGCCGGGACCGAACGACGACACCGCCTCGAAGGCCTTTCGCAGCCGCTTCGCGCTCGGGGGCATCGACAAGCTCAAGAAGACCAAGCCGGCGCCGCTCTTCACCCCGTCACACGTCGGCCTGATCACCCCCGGCAATTTCGACGATGACCTCCACCTGCTCGCCGAGTGCGACTGGATCGTCGAGGCGGTCACCGAGAGCATGCCCATCAAGCAGGCGCTCTTCACCAAGGTCGAGCCGCTCCTCAAGCCGACCGCCATCATCTCCTCGAACACCTCGGGCCTCTCGATCAAGGGTATGTGCGAGGGTCGCACCGACCACTTCAGGTCGCGCTTCTGCGTCACCCACTTCTTCAACCCCGTCCGGTACATGAAGCTGCTCGAGCTCGTGCCGGGCGAGGAGACCGCGGCCGACGTGCTGCCGACGCTCCACGCCTTTGGCGAGGAGAAGCTCGGCAAGGGCATCGTCTACGGCAAGGACACCACGAACTTCATCGCCAACCGCATCGGCGTCTACGGCATGATGAAGATCATGCAGGAGATGAAGGCGGCGGAGCTGACCGTCGAGGAGGTCGACAAGATCTTCGGGCCCGCGATGGGCCGCCCGTCGTCGGCGGTCTTCCGCACGGCAGACCTCGTGGGTCTCGACACCTTCGTGCATGTCTCGCAGAACTGCTTCGACACCCTGGTCGATGACGAGGAGCGGTCGCTCTTCGAGATTCCCGGGTTCGCCAGGAAGATGGTGGCCGACGGCCGCCTCGGCGACAAGACCGGCCAGGGCTTCTACAAGAAGGCCAAGGGCGCCGACGGCAAGTCGACGATCCTCGCGCTCGACCTCGACACCCTCGAGTACCGCGAGCAGAAGAAGGTGCGCTTCGACTCGCTGGGCGCCGTGCGCTCGATCGAGGACACCGGCGCGCGGGTCAAGGCGCTGCTGGCACACGGCGACAAGGCGTCGCAGTTCGCGGAGCGCTGCACGCTCTCGACGCTGGCCTACGCCTCGCGCCGCATCCCCGAGATCGCCGACGACGTCGTGAACATCGACCGCGGCATGCGCTGGGGCTTCGGCTGGGAGGCCGGCCCCTTCGAGACGTGGGACGCGCTCGGCGTCGCCGCGACGGTCGAGCGCATGAAGGCGCTCGGGCTCAAGCCGGCCGCCTGGATCGAGGAGATGCTCGCCGCGGGCCGCCCCTCGTTCTACGCCTACGACGGCGCCACACAGACCTACTGGGACATCGCTTCGAAGTCGGCCCGCCCCGTCGCCACCAACGAGAAGGCGCTCAAGATCGA
>JBILLP010000542.1:0-2829 GCA_044376025.1 Bradymonadia bacterium | reverse complement strand
GAGCAGGCGCCGCGCCCTCATCACAGCCCTGCGAGCGACGAGAGCGAGGCGACGATGTCGAGCTTGACCCGGAGCTTCATCGAGACCGAACCGCCCTCGGGCGGGCTGCCCTCAGGGACGAGGATCGACGTGCGCGCGCCCATGCGGAAGGTCAGGCTCTGGAGCACGTTGCCGACGGACTCGCGCTTGGACGCGTCGATGACGGCGTTCTGGGCAGACGGGGTCGCGCCCGCGGCGACCTCCGGCAGTGTCGCCGCGATGGTGGCGTTCTCGAAACTGTCCGACGGCTCCCCGACCCGGATCTCGATCGGCTGGACCGCCACGGGGAAGGTGTTGCTCGTGACGTTGGCGGTGATCGCGGAGATCTCGATACCCTTGATGCGGTCACGGTACTCGGCGACCTTTCCGGTCGGGTCGAGAGCCTCGATATCCACCGGGATTGGGTAGATGGCCGGGAGCAGCACGCGGCGTTCGGCTCCGCTGACAACCGGCAGGGCCGAGATCTCGGCCGAGGACGGGTAGGGAATCGTCACCGCGGTCGGGATATCGAACTCGATGGGGAACCGCAGCGTCGTCGCATCCTCAGCCTCATCGAGCCAGCCGCAGCCGGTGAACGAACCAAGCAACGAGAGCACAATCGCCGCGCCAGGGACGAAGGAGGGTCGGTTCCAGCGGGTCATCGAAAGCCTGCGTCGAGGTCCGGGAAGGACCGGGAGTATGGTCGGGCGACTAGCAACGAGTCTGTGGCGGGGCAAGCAATGTCGCCGAATTCCGAGCTTGAGTCGCGTCCGGATCGCGCGTACACTCCGATCGTGTGGTGAGTCCCACGGAGGTCACTCGTGACTGCGACCGCAACGCACCGACCCGCACCAGAGGCCAGCGCAGGCGATGCCGTGGTCAGCGCGCTGACCGACCGGTGGCAGCGAGCCGAGAGCGCAGGCACTGCGAGCTGGACCCTGCTGCGGGCGTCTTGGCCCTCGGTGGTCGCGGCTGCAATACCGCTCATCCGGACAGCCGTCTCCGCCCAGGGGCGTCTTGTGGTGCTCTCTGAGCCGTCGCGCTTCGGCGCCGGCCTCGTGGGGGCGAGCCAGCTTCTCGCCGGCTGGGCCGAAGCGCTCCGCGACCGCGGCAAGCTTCACGACGGGGTGGTCCGCTCGCTCGCGCGGTTCGAGGAGGGCGCGGCGATTGGCTCCGACGAGACGCCCTCGATGGGGTGGCCAGACCTCACCGACCGATTTGTCCAGGCCATCGAGGCGCTGGGGTCAGCGGCGCCCTCGGCCCTTCTGCTGCTCGGGCTTGGTTCGGCCTCCCACGAGGTGCGGACGCTGCTCGCCGCGGCCGCCGAACGCCTGGTCGAACATCCGCTGCCAGGGCTCGACCCCAGGCAGCGCGGCGCGACGAGTCCTCCGTGGTTCGTTGAGCTCGTGCTGGGCGGCGAGCCGGCCGTGGCCCCGGCTGCACCAGCGGTCCCGCTCGACGGGCTTGGTACGGAGCTTGTCCGGCAGTTCCTCGCGCGCGAGGATGTCATCCGCCGCATCACCAGCGCCACCGGGGCCGAGCCTGCGGCGCTCGGTGAGGTCCTCGCGGCGATGCCCGACTCCTTCGATGACCTGGTCGCGCGGCGGGTCCGGTCGAGGACGCGCGACGAGCAGGCGATCCTCCGCGTGCTGGCCATGTTCGGCCGCCCACTGTCTCCCGATGCCGCGCTCCGCGCCGCCGGGGGCGCGAGGTCGGAGGCGCTCCGGGCCCTCCTCGCCGACGGGCTGGTCCTGCGCAGCCACGCCGCGGGCGGTCCCCGCGTCGAGTTGGCCCGGTCGGTCCAGCGAGTGAGTGTGCTCGCAACCATCCCCTCCGACGATGCGAGGGCGCTGGCCGGTGTGCGTGCACAGTGGCTCGCGGCGCTGCAGGAGGCCGGTGAGCGGGTGGACGGCGAAGAGCTTGTCGAGGCCCACCTCGAGGCTGGCAATGCCGGTGGCGCCATCGCGGCGGCGCTCCGTGCCGCCGATGCGCTCCAGATCGGCCACTCGCTCGACCGGGCGAGGCGCTGCCTCTGCCTTGTGCTCGATGTCGCGTCAGGGAGCCCGCGCGAGGCGGAGGTCCGCGAACGCCTGCTCACGGTGCTTCTTGATCTCGGGGACCATGGCGGCGCGCTCGCCCAGTGTGACCGGCTCGAGGCAGCCGCACCCGGGCGCTGGAGCGTCGAGCGGCTCCGGATCCTCGTCGAGGCGTCGCGGTTCGGCGAGGCCGTCGAGCTGGCCAGGACGCTGCAGGCCACGCAGCTCGAACCCGAAGCGGAGCTGCTCATCGAGGCGCTTCGCCTCGAGGCGCTCCACGGGCTCGGCCTCCATGCCGATGTCGCGGCGACCGCCTCTGACGCCGCTGCGACGCCCACCGTGATCGGCACCATCCGGGCCGACAATGTCAGGGCCAAGTCGCTGCTCTTCCTCGGGCGCTACGACGAGGCGCTTGCCCGGTTCGAGGCGAACGCGCTGCGCGCCCGAGAGGCCGGCCTCGCCACTGAGGAGCTGCGGGCCCTGTTCAACCAGGGCACGGTCTGGCTGCAGCAGCGGGAGTTCGACGCGGCGAGGGCCGTCTTCGAGAGGGTCCTCGCCTATGGCGCGGGAGGGGGCGGCGAGCTCGCCACAGCCCTCGCGCACCTGAACCTCGGCGTGCTGCACCAGCGGATGCGCCACTACGATGAGGCCCTCACCCACCACCTCGCCGCGGTCGAGCAGTTTCGCCGGCTTGGCTCCGATCTGCAGCTCGGCGTCGCTGCCATGAACCTCGGCACGCTCTACGAGGACCTCGGGGATGTGCAGCGAGCCTCCG